>JAUYMZ010000429.1 GCA_030699355.1 Bacteroidota bacterium
TAAAAATACAGCCTAAGGTATTACCAGAATATTTAGATGACCTGGAAGAATTATTTAAAATTCAACCCAATGATATTAAATCTATTCGCACTAAATCTAAGCGTGATGAGTTCTTCATTATGCACTCAACATGACCTAAAAATACTGTCAAATTACGCCTAAAAACGGCACAACAAAACCGCTACCCTATGCGATACGGCTATATATCAAAATATCAAATATATGATCACTTCTTATGTCAAATGCGAGATATCTATAACAGATAGTCAAGACAATATCGATACTACTGGAGTACAAATCGCATGAGATTTCGCTTAGCACATTTGCCAGTTATTTTTAATAAAATTATACCGCCAGAACCAGTGGGCGGTGGCACTCCAACTGTAGTAAGTGTGACTGCGCCATCCGTAACCGAAGGTACTGATTTAGTTTTTACAGTTACACTTTCAAATGCCACTATTGCAAGTACAGACTATAGCTACGCAGTAGCTCCTGCAAATGGTTTGGGGAATGCTGATATAACAGGAACCATATCTACGTTCACTTTGAGTGATGGCGTTACAAAATCAGGCACAACATCAGGAAACTTTACTGTACCAATTGGCGTGAGTTCATTTACAGTAACATTTGGCACAGTAGACGATGCGCTATATGAACTAAATGAACGAGTAAGTTTAACAGTCTCAGCAATAAATGGACAGGGAACTATTACTGACAATGACCCAGTTCCAGTAGTTAGCATAGTTCCAAGCCAGACTGCGCTCGAGGGGGGTACGATGACGTTCAGCGTATCTATTAGTAGTGCTCCTGGACGAGTCGTTACTGTTAATTACGCAACATCTGATGACACGGCTACAGCAGGTCTGGATTATACCGCTACAAGTGGTACACTCTCTTGGTCACCAGGAGAGTCAGCTAGTAAAACATTTGCAGTTGCTATAACTTCTGATTTAGTTACACCAGAGGCAGAATCATTCAATGTTGACCTTTCAAGTCCTGTGGCCTGTACTATTGGGCTTGGTGCTGCTATTGGCTACATTACCGATGTACCAGACCCTGTTTTAGGTTCAGCCAGTAATGCATTTCTATTCACAGATAATGGA
>JAUYMZ010000430.1 GCA_030699355.1 Bacteroidota bacterium
GCCATTACCCAAGATTCAGGAGAAGTAAAATTTAAATCAAATAAAGGCTGGGTTGAGCTGAATAGACAAACTGGAGAAATATTGTTTAAGGTAAAACTTAACACCTATGTGGGTGAAAATGCTGCATTGAGTAAACATTTGAATGAACACAATGAAAAAATTTATTTTAGAGGGAATTTAGGCATTGATATAAACGAAATAATTGCAAAACGTTTTTTCACCGCTGCACATAAAGTTACAGGCTATATTAAGTTAAATGGAATAAAACATTCAACAACTATTAATGTATCATTTTTTCAAATGGGCAATGAAAATGATAAAGAAGAAAAAATTTTAATGACATTAGAAATCCCCTTAAAATTTAGTGATTACAAAATGGAGGGATATTTCCCTGAAATAAAAGACAAGGTTATAATTATGTTGCTAAACCAGCCTATAAATTTTGTGACTTGGTAGCTAAGCAGCTTCATAAAAAAGGCGAACCAAATGGCTCGCCTTTTTTGTGTATTTGTTCATTTTTAAATTAACGAACGATATTCATTTTCTTAACAGCAGTTTTTCCACCTGAAGTTAATTCAACAAAGTATAAACCATTAATTAATTGCTCACACTGAATAGTGTTGTTTAAGCTATTAATATCTTGCTTTAATACTTCTCTTCCATTCATATCTAAAATACGTACAGCAGCATTGCTGCTAGCACCAGTAAAGCTTACTTCAAAACTAGAAGAAGCAGGATTTGGATAAATGCTTAATCCTAACTCACTTATTTCTGCCACAGAAACACCACCGTTAGGAGCAGTTGAAGCAGATTGCCAAACTGTTTTATCATTATCATCTTGCAAGAAAACTACTGCAAATAAATTACCAAACTCTTCCACTGAATGCTCAGTAGCCAAGTTAATAATGTTGGCAACCTGACCATCTGCTGGCAAACGGTAGTTACCAGGGAAAGTAAATGTTTGTGTGTAAGGAACAGCGGTACCAGCGGCAAAGCTAACTGCTGCACCAGCAGGAGAAGGCAACATTTTCTTCATTACATTAAAGAATTCAAACTCGCCATTGCTTTTCACATTTTTGGTAGTTCTTGTTTCTAATACAGCTATTCTAACCTTTAAATTGTTGTTGCTAA
>JAUYMZ010000438.1 GCA_030699355.1 Bacteroidota bacterium
GGCAAAGCTGCCAATTCGGTTGGCCGTTTATAAGGAAAAGATTGTTATTTCGAGCGCAGCGAGAAACCTCTATGGAAGCAGAATTTGCCTTCCATTCATAATTCATACTTCATAATTCATAATTAATTATACTTCTTAAAAAATGATTTTATCTTCATACTCACTACACCGATGATGGCTTCTTGGATAATGCCGTTGCTTATTTTGGATTCGCCTTTGGTGCGGTCTGTAAAAATGATGGGTACTTCTTCTATTTTAAAACCGTGTTTATGGGCGGTGTATTTCATTTCAATTTGAAAGGCATAGCCTCTAAACTTTATTTCATCTAGGGCGATGGTACTTAGTACCCTGCTTTTATAACCCACAAATCCTGCGGTGGTATCGCGAATGTCTAAGCCTGTTATGAACCGAACATAGGCGCTGGCAAAATAGCTCAACATAACCCTACTCATAGGCCAATTTACTACATTTACGCCTGTTTTGTAGCGCGAGCCAATAGATACATCTGCTCCTTCGCACAGGGCTTCGTATAATTTAGGCAAATCGTTGGGATTATGCGAAAAGTCGGCATCCATCTCAAAAATAAATTCGTAACCATTTTGAATGCACCATTTAAAGCCTTCTATGTAGGCAGTTCCCAAGCCGTTTTTTTCTTTGCGTTCGTACAAATGCAAATTTATTTTATACTCGTGTTGTTGTAAGTTCTTTACAATATGAGCTGTTCCATCCGGCGAGTTGTCGTCTACAATGAGGATGTCGAAACGCTGGTGCAAAGAGAAGACCGCACGAATGATATCTTCAATATTTTCGCGTTCATTGTAGGTGGGTATGATGACAATCTTTTTCGACAAGGTTTTCAAACTTAAGTTTTTCACTGCAAATATTCAATATTAAACGAATATTTACGTACTTAGCGCCTATGAATGCACAAAAAAAAGCCGTGTTTTTGGATAGAGATGGTGTAATTAACGTAGAGCGTGGCGATTATATTTCTCGTTTTGAGGATTTTGAAATATTGCCTCATGTGGGGCAGGGTTTGCAACTTTTAAGAGATGCCGGTTTTATTTTTATTGTAATTACCAACCAAGGCGGCATTGCCAAGGGTTTATATGATGTTTCAGCGCTCACAAAAATGCATAACTTTATGGAAAGTGAACTGCTAAAACTAGGCGTTCCATTTCAGGATGTGTATTATTGTCCGCACCACCCCGATTATGGCCAATGCCTCTGCCGGAAACCAAACTCACTATTGGTAGAAAAAGCCTTGAGCAAACATAGGATCAGCCCGGAAAATTCTATCTTTATTGGCGATAAGCCCCGCGATATTGCTTGTGGAGAAGCAGTTGGGGTAAAAGGAATTTTGATTGAACCCAATGAAAACTGGATTCCTAAAATTGAGGCTTATTTATAATTGATTATGAGCAAAAAATTAAATCTCTTAGATAGCACCATGATTGTAATGGGCAGCATGATTGGTTCTGGAATTTTTATAGTTTCGGCGGCCATGCTGCGCGATTTGGGCAGCATAGAAAATTTGTTGATGGCTTGGTTTGTAACAGGCTTACTTACCTTATTGGGTGCTTTAAGTTATGCAGAGTTGGGCGCAGCCATGCCTAAGGCAGGAGGCCAATATATTTATTTGAAGGAGGCTTACGGTAAGTTGTATGGATTTTTGTATGGCTGGACACTCTTTACAGTTATACAAACGGGTACAATTGCGGCTGTAGCTGTTGCCTTTGCTAAGTTTGCTGGCGTATTGTTTCCGGTAATCTCTGAGAAAAATGTGGTGCTAAGCTTGGGTAATTTTTCTATAAGTACAGTTCAGTTATTAGGTATTGCCGTTATTTGGATGCTTACTTTAAGCAATTTTCGTTCGGTAAAATCGGGCGCATTGGTTCAGAACGTTTTTACCATTAGTAAAATATTTGCACTCATTTTTGTTATTGTAGCAGGGGTATATTTTGCCTTCCAAAGTCCTACCGTAAATTGGCAATGGAATTGGAGTAACTTGTCTTTAGAAGGTTTGGGAATTGGATTATTTGCGGCAGCTTTGGTAGGCTCCATTTTTTCTAGCGATGCCTGGAACAACATTACTTTTACCGCCGGCGAAATTGAAAAGCCTGAGAAAAACTTGCCACGGGCATTGGTTTTAGGTACAGGTGGCGTTACTGTTTTGTATATTCTTTGCAATGTAGTTTACGTAAAAGCACTTAGCAGCGCCCAAATTGAAGGGGCCGAATTTGATAGGGTAGGAACGGTTTTAATGAATACTGTTTTTGGCGAGGTAGGAGCCATAGTAATGGCTATTGTAATTATGATTTCTACTTTTGGCTGCATAAACGGATTGGCATTAAGTGGTGCGCGTGTGTTTTATGCCATGGCCAAAGATGGCTATTTTATAAAATCTGCGGCGCAATTAAACAAGCAAGAGGCTCCTCAAAAAGCCCTTGTTATGCAGGCCGTTTGGACAAGCCTATTAACCCTTAGCGGTTCGTACGGAGATTTGTTAGATTATGTAGTTTTTGCCGTACTCATTTTTTATATTTTAACCGTAGCGGGCGTTTTTGTTTTACGTGCTAAGCTGCCCAATTTAAAGAGACCTTACAAGGTTTTCGCTTACCCTTTGGTTCCGGCATTGTATATACTTATTGCCTTAGTAATTTGTATTAGTTTATTGGTGTATAAGCCCTTTTATAGTTTTGGGGGCTTGGCTATTGTTTTATTGGGCGTGCCTGTTTATTTTTACATGAAGAATAAAGCGCAGTAATGGCTCTAAAAAAGTTTTTTTTCTGTTTGACCCTAGTCTTATTTTCTAGTCGTTTATTGGCTCAAGAAAAAAGCAATTATTTGTCTGAACCCAACCAAAGCAAAGAAGTTTCTTATACCATTTCTGCCGTACCTATTTATGCTTGGGTATATGCCCATGATAATGCATTACAACATTACAAAGGCGTTACAGGTGTTGGTTTTCAGGTAGATTTAAATAGGTATAGAAAGGATAAAAAAGCGTATGAATTTTCGGGTATTAAATATAACTCTGGTTATAGTTTACAATATGTAAAGTTCTCGAACCAAGACTTGGGCCATGTTTTAAATTTGAGTTATTTTTTAGAACCCTTTTTAATAGACCTGCCTAGGTTTTCTTTGCGTGTGCGGGCGGCAGGTGGTTTAAACTATGGAAGTAATCCTTGGAACTTGCAAAAAAATCCTATTAACTACACCTATAGTTGGCATTTTAATGGCTATTTGGGATTAGGTTTACATACGCATTTTTTAATTTCCCAAAACCAAGCTTTATATGCCAGTGCCACTTACGGGCATTTTTCTAATGGCAATACTAATAATCCAAATTTTGGTTTAAATTATCCATTTGTTGGTATTGGGTATGAACATCATTTGGTTCAAAAAACACGACCCTTGGGTAAGGTGCTTTTCTACCCTCAAAAGTGGCGTTTTGATATGGGGGTATTGGCCTCCAATAAGTCGCATCCCGACTACAAGCACATGCGGTTTTGGTCGTACGGCTTTATGGCAAATGCATCTTATAGAACGGGTAATTTACACGCATGGACATTGGGTTTGGAGGCATTTAAAGATGAGAGTATGGAGTTTTCATTAAAACGTCATAATATTTATTATACATCAACCTTTGATATGCGTTTACTTGGCTTATTGGGCGGACACGAATTTTTATTTAACCGCATGATTTTTTCTCAGCAATTGGGTTATTATTTGTACAACGATATTCCCAAAGAATTTGTTGGTAGATTTTACCATCGTTTTGGTATCAACTACAAACTTACTAAACACTTCATGCTTGGCCTGAACCTAAATTCCAACTTGCAAAAAGCCTTTATTCTAGATGCGAGAATGGTGTTTAGTTTGTATAGGTAGAGTCGATAGTCCATAGACCATAGTCCATGGTTGATAGTTCATTTTAACCATGATTCCAATTATTTTTATTTAAGAAATAGGTAGAGTCGATAGTCCATAGACCATAGTCCATGGTTGATAGTTCATTTTAACCATGGTTCCAATTATTTTTATTTAAGAAATTCAGTAATTTG
>JAUYMZ010000445.1 GCA_030699355.1 Bacteroidota bacterium
GGCAAAAAGAGGAACAATAATCAAAGCAGAGCCCAAGGAAAAAGAAAAACAACCAATTCGTTGGCGACGGTATCCGCATTTATTTCTTATTGTTTGTGAGGACGGTAAAACAGAGCCATATTATTTCAGAACATTTGAAAAATACATTCCAAAAGAAACTATTTTTCTTAGAGCGGTTGGGACGGGTAGAAGTTCAAAAGGAGTGGTTGAACAAGCAATTATTGAAAGAGAAAAATTAGCAGTAGAAGCGAATAAAAGTGTTGATGAAGTTTGGGTAGTATTTGATAAAGATGATGCAGAAAAAGTTCCGGCAAACACGCTTAGATTTATTGAGGCATTTAAAATTGCACAAGAAGAAAAAATGGAAGTTGCTTGGAGCAATGAAGTTTTTGAATTGTGGCTATTGCTTCATTTTAGTGACGTAAGTTTCAATAAACCAATTCCGCGAGCAGATATCTATTCGAGTTTACAAGCATCAATAAAATCAATTGAAACGCATAAGTTATTTGTTTATGAGCATGGTAAAACGGATGTAATTGATGCTCTCCTTGAATTAGGTAGTGAGGCAAAAGCAATTGAACGAGCCGAAAAACTTTTAACAGAACAAAAAGATAAAAATCCTATTGATGCGAATCCGAGCACAACAGCCCACCTTTTAGTTAAACGATTAAGAGAACTTATTGAATGGTATTCCTATTCACCAGGTTGATATTGTTTAAAACAATAAAATGCTCTATCTATTTATGGCATCATCGCTCATTGATAGCCATTTTATGTGTTGTATATCATTCATAATGGTGTAAATTTTGATTTAATGTATGGTTTATCATGCAATTTTTTTTGAATAAAGCTAATGTTTTTACCCGGGTGATTTGCCTAATAAAAATGTTTGTACCTTTTTCCTTGATGAATGATTGGTGTTTTGCCCGGGTGATTGCCTGAATTGAATGTTTTTACTTTTTTCTTGATAAAAAAGTCCCCCTTCGATTCCTCAGGGCAGGCTCCAAATCAAGACTTATTTGTTTGGTTTGCAGCTGTAATTCGGGTTTGGCCTTTCACGCGTCCCAAGCGCAGGCCCCAGTCGCCTATGACATAGGCCTGCTTTAGGTCTGCTCACACAAGCCCACCGCACGCCAATCTTTCTACATCTGCCGCGTAAAACAAATAGGTCGGTACTTTTCCCTAAATTACCAGAAGCCAGTTGCCAGCCGCCAGCAGCCCAATTCCCCTAACGCGCGCCAAATCCTCAAACAGCTGCGGCACCAAAGAAATAGGTCGGGGTAAGGTTTGTTTATATAATTAAAATTTATCCCGTAGGGATTACATTTCGGTAGCATACAATGCCCACCATGACATTGTATATCCCGTAGGGATTATATTTTTTTCGCGACAGGGAAATATAATCCCTACGGGATAATTGGATTTGTGTGTTTGGGGTGTTTTGCTACCGAAATGTAATCCCTACGGGATAATTGAATGTGCCCTTTGTGTTAAAAATTGCCAGATGCCAGGAGCCAGAAGCCAGCTGCCTTCCTTGTGCCCTTTGTGTTAAAAAAAAATCTGCGTACTCTGCTTGTATCTGCGAAATCTGCGTGAAAAGGAAATTGAGCGGGTAAAGGGTAAATATAAAACACCGCACTCCATAAAAACCATCGTCTATGGACCATTGACTTCTTCCCCTTTGTTTTGGAATTATAATTATTTTGTATATTTGAATTTTAATTGAAAATGGAATCAAAAAGACCAATTGATTTATTATCCAAACATCTTTTTTGGGATGTAAATCCTGAACTTTTGGATTGGGAAAAGAGCAAAAAAACAATAATAAGTAAGGTGCTCGAAAGGGGTAATTTACATGAGTGGAATTGCATAGTTGGAATTTATTCGTTGAATCAGATTACAGAAATCCTGAAAACTTTTAGCCACCTAAGTCCTATTGACTTAAATTTTATTGCTACTATTTCAAATACTCCTAAAGAACAATTTAGATGCTTCAGTATAAAGTTGTTGACGAATCAACATTGGATTTATTAAATAAAATCAATGATTGTCATTTATTCGAACAGTATAGGCTAGTGGGTGGTACAGCCTTGGCATTAATTCATGGTCATAGGAAGTCTATCGATCTGGATTTTTTTGGTCTTGAAAAAATAGATACATATGAAATGGTACAATTTTTTAAATCGATTGGAGAAGTTCGGGAACTAAGAAGTTCAAGGAAAATTGATTCTTTATTCTTAAATAATGTGAAAATTGATGTCGTAAATTATCCGTATCCATGGATTGATGGCATTTTAAAAGATGAAAAAATCCGTATTGCTTCATCTAAAGAAATTGCAGCAATGAAAATTGCAGCTATAACCAATAGGGGCTCTAAAAAAGACTTTTATGATTTAAATAAATTACTCGAAATGTATTCTTTGTCTCAAATTATTGGTTTTTATTCAGAGAAATTCATAGACAGTTCGGTGTTCTTTGCTTTAAAAAGTATAATTTATTTCGATGATGCCGATGACCAAGAGGAGCCCATTATGTTTGACCCTGTAACATGGGAGCTCGTCAAGGCTAATATTATAAAAGCTCATCTCGATTTTATTCGTAATTCAAGTTTGATAAATTGATTGTTTTGTGTTTTTTATTTGGTTGTTTAGCTTGGGTGATTGCCTGAATTGAATGTTTTTACTTTTTTCTTGATAAAAAAGCCCCCTTCGATTCCTCAGGGCAGGCTCCAAATCACGACTTATTTGTTTCACTTGCATCTGTACGAAAGATTGGCCTTTCACGCATCCCAAGCGCAGGCCCCAGTCGCCTATGACATAGGCCTGCTTTAGGTCTGCTCACACGGCCCACCGCTCGCCAATCTTTCTACATCTGCTGCGTAAAACAAATAGGTCGGCGTGATTCCATCGTTGTGAGCTTTGTGTTTTCCTTTGTGGCCTTTGTGTTAAAATTGCCAGCTGCCAGCTGCCAGCTGCCAGCCGCCCAATTCCCCCACCGCACGTCAAACCCTCAAATAGCTGACTGCACCAAAGAAATAGGTCGGGGTAAGGTTTGTTTATATAATTAAAATTTATCCCGTAGGGATTACATTTCGGTAGCATACAATGCCCACCATGACATTGTATA
>JAUYMZ010000447.1 GCA_030699355.1 Bacteroidota bacterium
AGCTTCTTTGTCTACCAAAGCCATGGCATTTTTAGTTTGATGATCTTCACTTACATTGGGTGATGGCACCAAAATACAAGGCTTTGCGGCAATAGCTAATTCGGCAATAGACAATGCGCCAGCCCTCGAAATAACAACATCGGCAGCGGCATAAGCCAAATCCATTTCATAAATAAATGAAGAAATCTTTAGGTTAAAATCGGCAGGCATTTGTTCTACATTATTACTTGTAAACAATTTACCTGTTTGCCAAATTACATTTAGGTTGGCATCAGCCAGTAAGTGTAAATCCTTCTCAATGCTTTGATTGATGGTTCTTGCACCCAAACTACCTCCAATTATAAGAATGGTTTTTTTGGTTGGGTTCAGGCCAAAAAATGCCAATGCTTGTTGTTTTTTATTGGCAGTATCGCAAATGTCTAGTCGAACCGGATTGCCTGTTTTTACCATTTTTGCTTTGGGGAAAAATCGCTCCATCCCATCATAAGCCACGGCAATTTTTTGAACCTTATTCTTTAATATTTTATTGGTAATTCCGGCATACGAATTTTGTTCGTGAATCATAGAAGGAATGCCTTTGAGGGTGGCTGCATACATCATGGCACCGCTGGCATACCCGCCAAAACCGATGGCTACATCTGGCTTAAACTCTTTTATAATAGTAAATGATTTTAGCACAGCGCTTAAAACCTTAACTGGGAACAAAACATTTTTAGCACTTAGGCTTCTTTGCAATCCACTTATCCATAAACCTTTGATGGCAAATCCAGCCTTGGGCACCTTTTCCATTTCCATTCTATCGCTGGCGCCAATAAATAAAAATTCGACCTCATTATTCAAACGTTTTTGCAAAGTTTGGGCAACGGCAATGGCAGGATAAATATGACCACCAGTGCCACCACCACTTATTATAACTCGTAATTTTTTATTTACATTCTTCATATACTTGGTAGTATTACATTATTTAGTTTCGGGCTCATTGGGTTCATCCATTTCTACATACCTGCTTACACTCATAATTAATCCAAAGGCAAAGCTGGTAATAATTATGGAAGTTCCTCCTTTACTAACAAGGGGTAAAGTTAAACCCGTATTGGGAACCAAATTAACGGCAATAGCCATATTAATTAGCGCTTGAAGTACAAGGGCAAAACTTAATCCTACGGCCAATAAGGCCCCAAAGGCTTTCGGACTTTTAAAAATAATTCTAAACGCGCGATACATAAAAAGCAGGTATAAGGCCATCATAAATACAGCGCCTAAAAAGCCATATTCTTCGGTGATAATGGCATAAATAAAATCTGAATAAGCTTGTGGCAAAAAATTTCTTTCTGTACTCCCTCCTGGTCCAACCCCAATAAGTCCGCCATTGGCAATGGCAATTTTGGCATGGTCGTTCTGGTAGGTTTCATCAGGGTTGGTCGACCGTTGATTAAAGTTCTCGATGCGGTGTTTCCAAGTTAAAACCCTACCCGAGTTTTTAAGGTATTTATCAGGGGTGTTTAGCACCAAAAGTATGGCCAAAAAAAGCACGGTAAGAATGGGTGCACCAATATAAAAAATATGCTTGATACTTACCCTACCCATAAACATAATAACCATACAAGTGCTAAACAAAACAAGCGCTGTAGATAAGTTGGCCGGAGCTATTAATAAACTGGTTATGCCCACATGTAAAATTATGGGTAGAAAGCCTTTTTTAAAGTCTTTAATATCTTCTTGCCTAATGGCCAATTCGCGCGCCACAAACAATATTAAGGCTACCTTAGCAACATCCGAAGTTTGAAAAGTGATGCCAATAAATGGAATTTTTAACCAGCGTTGGGCATCATTATAGTTTGAGCCAAAAAAGAAAGTGAGCACCAACAAACCATAAGCAACATAGAGGAGAAGTTTCGAAAATTTCAAATAATACCTATAGTGTACGGCATGCGTAACAAGCATCACAAAAAAACCCATCAATAAAAAGGCAAATTGTTGAAACAAGTAAACCTCCGTTCGGCCACTTTGCTTTTGATGCGCCAAGGCACCTGTTGAGCTGTATACAGCCAACAAGCCCCATATAGACAGCACCAAAATAATGCCCCACATGATTTTATCGCCTCTAGGCCTCAAATTTTCCCAACTAAACCAGTTCATGTTTTTGCAATAAACCTTTTGCTTGGTGGTAAACAAGCAAAAGGTTTGTGTGTATTATAAATTCTTAACAGCGGCTTTAAATTGTCTACCTCTGTCTTCGTAATTTTTAAACAAATCAAATGAAGCACAAGCTGGTGAAAGAAGTACAGTTTCGCCTGGCTTAGCCAATTTAGACGCCACATGAACGGCTTCTTGCGCACTCCCGGTGTTTAATATCATATCTACATCTCTTCCAAATGCTTCATGAATGCGGGTATTATCTACACCTAAACAAACGATGATACGAACTTTTTCTTTCACTAATTCTTTTAACATTTCGTAATCATTTCCTTTATCTACACCACCCACAACCCAAATGGTAGGTTTATCCATACTTTCTAGTGCATACCAAGCAGAGTTTACATTGGTAGCTTTAGAATCGTTGATAAAATCAACCCCTCTAATGGTAGCAACATACTCTAAGCGGTGTTCTACATTTTGAAAATCTGTTAAGCCCTCGCGAATCACATCCTTGCGAATGTCGAGCGCTTGAGCAAGCATGGCAGCAGCCATGGAGTTGTAGGCATTGTGGCGCCCTTTTAAAACTAATTCTGAAGTATACATGGTAAATTGATTTGATTGATTTTCGTCTAGTTGTACAATAAGTTCCCCGTTGGCAATCCAAGCACCGGGAACATTTTTTTGAAAGAAAGAAAAAGGTAATAAACGGGCATTTCCTTTGCGCATAGCCAAATTAGCTACACTCAATTCATCGTCGCTGCAATAAATAAAAAGGCTGTCTTCTGTTTGGTTTTGGCTGATCCGAAACTTGGAGGCGATATAATTTTGTAGATCATAATTGTACCTATCTAAGTGGTCGGGCGTGATATTGCATAAAACAGCTATATCCGCTTTAAATTGATACATATCATCTAACTGGAAACTGCTAATTTCCAAAACAAAATAATCGTAAGAACCGGCAGCAACCATTCTACACATACTAATGCCAATATTGCCTGCAACAGCAACGTTTAAACCTGCTTTTTTTAGCAAATGATAAACCAAGGAAGTAGTGGTAGTTTTTCCGTTGGTACCTGTAATGCAAATGGTTTTTGCTTGGGTATATCTGCTTGCAAATTCTATTTCGTTTATAATAGATACATTCTTTTCTCTTAATGCCTGAACCCACTCATTTTTCTCGGGAATTCCAGGACTTTTAATTACTTCATCTGCGTTTAGGATCAAAGCAGCGGTATGTGAACCTTCTTCAAAAGCCACCTCATACTGAAGCAATTCTTGCTTGTAATGGTCTGCAATTTTACCGCCATCAGATACAAATACATCAAAGCCTTTTTGCTTTGCCAACATGGCGGCACCTACTCCGCTTTCGCCACATCCTAAAATTACAATTCTCTTAGTCATACTTAGCGAACTTTTAAAGTAATAATGGTGATAATGGCCAATAGAATTCCGATAATCCAAAAGCGTGTTACAATTTTAGATTCATGAAATCCTAGTTTTTGATAATGGTGGTGTAGCGGCGACATTAAAAACACCCTTCTGCCCTCACCATATTTTTTCTTGGTATACTTAAAATAAGAAACCTGAATCATTACAGATAAATTCTCTACCAAAAAGATTCCGCATAAAATTGGAATCAACAATTCTTTGCGAACCATTATAGAAAACGTGGCAATAATTCCACCTAAGGCCAAGCTGCCTGTATCGCCCATAAAAACTTGAGCTGGAAAGGCGTTGTACCATAAAAATCCAATGCAAGCACCCACCAATGCACCTCCAAAAATAACCATCTCTTCTAGGTGAGGGATGTACATTATATTGAGGTATTTGGCAAAAATGATATTACCACTTATATAGGCAAAAATGGCCAATACAAAAGAAATAATAGCCGAAGTACCTGCTGCCAATCCATCAATGCCATCGGTAATATTGGCGCCATTAGAAACAGCTGTGATGATAAAAATAACCACCAATAAATAAATTAAATAATTAAAGTCTTTGTAGCTTGACCCCACAAAACGCATCAAATCTGCATAGTCGAACTCACTCGATTTAAAAAACGGAATGGTGGTAGTGGTAGCTTTGGTATCATGTACCAACATCACCTGACCACTAATTACTTGAGGATTTAAGTTATGCTCTTTAATAAACTCTGCACTTACCTCGCTTGGATGATAAAACTCTTTGGTTTTTACATGCTCATTAAAGTATAAAGTAGTAGCTACAATAAAGCCTAATCCAACCTGACCAAGGACTTTAAATCTACCAGCTAAACCTTCTTTATTTTTCTTAAAAACCTTAATATAATCATCCAAGAAACCAACTAAACCTAACCAAACGGTTACCGTTAAAATTAAGATGATATATACATTATTGATGCGTGCAAACAATAAAGTAGGAATGAGAATGGCTGCAATAATGATGAGTCCGCCCATAGTTGGCGTACCTTTTTTTTGCTGCTCTCCGGCCAAGCCTAGGTTTCTAATTTCATCACTTACTTGTAAGTTTCTTAATTTATTAATTAAGGTTTTTCCATAAACCAAAGAAATAAACAAGGATAAAATAATGGCCATAGCCGCCCTAAAAGAGATGTATTGAAACATTCCTGCTCCAGGAAAATTAAACTCGCTATCTAAAAAATTAAATAAATAATATAACATATAATTATTTGTTAGTTTGCTTGAAATAATTTGAAAAATTCTACCAATTCTGCGCTATCATCAAAAGGATGCTTTACCCCGTTAATCTCTTGATAATTTTCATGTCCTTTACCTGCTACCAAGATGATATCTCCGGTATTGGCAATACTTACTGCTGTTTTAATAGCTTCTCTTCTATCGCTAATTCGCAATGTTTTTTTAAAGTGAAGGGCAGGCACACCCGCTTGCATTTCATTTAAAATATCTTCCGGATTTTCATTACGAGGATTATCAGAAGTAAGAATAACTTTGGTACTTAACTCACAAGCGGTGGCCGCCATAATAGGGCGCTTGGCCTTATCTCTATTTCCACCACATCCAACCACCGTAATCAGTTGTTGGTTGCCACTTCTCACTTCATTAATGGTTTTTAATACATTCTCTAAAGCATCAGGAGTATGGGCATAATCTACAATACCAACGATTCCATTGGTAGATCTTAAAGCATCAAAACGACCTTTTACTGAACCCAATTTGCTTAGATTTTGAATGATGGCCGTTTTCTCTTCACCCAATAAATAAGCAATACCATAAACCAATAAAAGATTGTACGCATTAAAGTTACCAACCAATCTAAACCAAGCCTCTTCTCCATCCAATTGAAGCAGCATGCCATTAAAATCACTCTCCATGATTTTGGCTTTAAAATCTGCCATCTGCTTTAAACCATAGGTATACTTAGTTGCACGTGTATTTTGCAACATCACCATACCATTCTTATCATCTTTATTTGTTAAGGCAAAGGCATCAGAATTAACCCCATCAAACAACATTTTCTTAGCCTTAATGTAAGCATCAAAAGTTTGGTGATAATCGAGGTGGTCGTGACTAATATTGGTAAATCCTAAACCAGCGAAATGCAATCCCGAAATACGATGTTGATGAATGGCATGAGAGCTTGCTTCCATAAAGCAATACGTGCAACCGCTATCTACCATTTGGCGCAATAAGGCATTTAAAGTAATTACATCAGGTGTTGTATGAGTGGCTGGAATTACTTCCTCATCAATTTGGTTTTGTACCGTAGATAATAAACCAACATGATAATTAAACAACCTAAACAACTTAAATAACAAGGTGGCTACCGTTGTTTTTCCATTGGTACCCGTAACAGCAACAAGCTTTAACTCTTTGCTTGGGTGCTGGTAAAAACGAGCGGCCACCTCTGCCATAAAAAGCGATACATTTTCAACTTGAATAAAACAATTTGGTTCAGCACAAACCGCTGGCAACTCCTCACAAACAATGGCCGTACAGCCCGCAGCAAGTACTTGTGGAATATAGGCATGCCCATCTACTTGGGTACCCTTTACGGCAAAAAACAAGGTTGTTTCTTGCGCTTGGCGAGAATCAAAACTTAGCTTGGTAATAACTTGATTTGCCTTACCAACTATTTTTTGCGTTTGTAAACCCGCTATGATATGTAATAATTCTTGTTGCATTATCCTAAATACAGTTGAATAAGTTGATTTTTCGACAGCTTGGTTCCGGGTAAAACAGATTGCTTTTTCACCTTTCCATATCCTTTTAATTCTACCTTTAAACCTTTTTTTTCTAATAAGTACAAAGCATCCCTAGCGCCCATTCCAAGTAAATCTGGCATATTAATTAAGCTCACCATTTGCGGCTCCATGGCAATAGAATTATCCTGAACCAATCCATGTATCCATTCGGTTTGGTCTTCATGAATAGAATCGTTGTGGAAGTGAGAAGAAAGTTTAACCTGATCCAAAACCACCTTCACATCATTTTTTTCCGACAAAGCAATTGAAGGCAAATCTTGGCTAAACATTTTATGCGTAAACTTGAGTTCGCGGTGAAGATTTAATGCATTGGCATATACTTTATCTGCAATCTCTTTAAAAACAGGCAAGGCAACTTTAGAAGCATAATAGTTTTCTTTGCGAGGTCGGCTAATTAATACCATGCACGAGTACTTTGGGTTTTCGGCGGGGAAATACCCACAAAAAGAAGCCCTATAACTCTTACCACCCCCTGCTAAATAACCTCTGCCCTTATTGGCAATAACAGCTGTTCCTGTTTTACCGGCGTAAGAATAAAAATTACTTTTTAGAGAAGAGGCTGTGCCATGTAAAACCACACCTTCCATCATACTCTGCAATTGTTTGGCCACCTCGGGCGAGCATACAGAAGCATTTAAAACCGTATGGGGGAAAGCCTGAATAACTTTACCTGCTTGTTCAATTTGCTTTACCAATAAAGGCTTTACAAATACACCATTATTGGCAATGGTATTATAAACAGTGAGTATTTGTAAAGGCGTTAGTTGAAGTTCATACCCAATAGCCATATAAGGCAAACTGGTGCAACTCCAAGATTTACTTTTAGGACCTTTTACAACAGGAGCACCTACACCCGCTAATTGAAAATCTAATTTTTCTGTGATGCCTAAAGCTTGGTAATGCGCATATAATTTTTCAGGATTCTTGCTATAATGTTTTTGCATTAATTTCGCAAAAGCCACATTAGAAGAATGCTCAAAAGCCTCTTGAAAGCTAATTACACCTGTTCCTAAGTGAGAGTCTTTCATGGTTAGATTACAAAAGCGCATTAAACCACCTTCCGTATCTACCTTATCAGTAGGTGCCATGTATTGGTCGGATAAAAGAGCCATGGCTGAAACCAATTTAAAAGTAGAGCCAGGTTCAACACTTTCGCCCACGGCATAGTTGTATGTTTCTTGATAAACGCCTTCAGATTGGCGGGTAAGGTTGGCAATGGCTTTAATCTCTCCGCTGGCAACCTCCATTAAAATAGCGGTTCCATAATCGGCATCATTCTCTAGCAAATTATTGTATAAAGCTTGCTCGGCTACATCTTGTAAATTGATATCAATGGTAGTAACAATATCTCTTCCTTGTTGGGCATCAATCATGAGCTCATCATCAATAGGAATATAGGTTCCGCCGGCAATTCTTTGCATCACACGTTTGCCACTTTTTCCGCCCAAATGCTTATCAAAATAACCCTCTAAACCTACCCTTACAGCTCCTTCTTCTTGCTTAAAACCAATGGTTCTCTCGGCTAACATTCCAAAAGGTTTTTCTCTTCTGGTGCGTTCCGTAATCATGATACCGCCTTTATATTTTCCTAAGTTAAACAGAGGCAATTTGCGCAAGGCCCTCATTTGATTGTAGCTAATTTTGCGCTTAAATAAAAAGTAACGGTTACCTGCTTTTTTGGTTCGAACCAAAAGATCTTTATAAAACTTAGCAGACTTGGCAGGCTTATCATCCTTAAAAATTTCGGATAGCCCAAAGGCCAAAGAATCGATGTTGTTTAAAAACAGCTCTTCGTCCATAAAAGCTGGAGATTGAGCATCTAAACGCACATCATAAATAGGCATTGAAGTGGCTAGCAAATTGCCTTTACTATCAAATATATTTCCCCTAACAGCCTCGATGGCAAAAACCTTTGTACTTAAACTATCTGCAAGCGCGCGCCATTTAGCGCCCTGCACAAATTGAATTTTAAATAAAGAATAAATTACAAAACCCGCAAATACAAGCATACCCGAAAACACAACCGTGGTTCGGAATAAAATTGCTTTACGTGTATTTGCTTTATTACTGCTCATCGCGGTAGGTTATTTTACTTGGTGGTGTTTTTAATTCTTTAATTCCAAAAGGACTCAATTTTATAGCTACGGCCGACTGTTTACTTTTGCCCATTAACTGACTTAATTCACTGATATATTCACTTCTTAAATCCTTTACTTCATGCTGCAAGCGATCGGTCTCACGGATAATCTTCTCACTACGGTGGCTGTTGTATATAAACAGCATAACCAATACAAATAAGTAAGCCAAAAATGGAAGCTGCGCCATCACTTGTTCTGGCTTAATCCTAAAATCGAAGTCGGCAAAGCGCTTTACTTTTTCAGTAAAATTGCGCGAGTCATTGTCAACTATTGATTCGCTTGTTGATTCCTCTTCCTTAATAATTCTGTTCATGCTTTTTAGGGCTTTTCAGCAATTCTTAATTTGGCACTTCTTGCACGTGGGTTCAGGGCTAATTCTTCTTCATTGGCAACTATTACTTTTCTGTTTATAGCCAGTAAAGGCTTTTGAACATTTCCAAAAAAGTCTTTGTTTACCTCACCCGAAAAATCACCACTAGCTATATAATTTTTAACCAACCTGTCTTCTAAAGAGTGGTAGCTCATTACTACCAACCTGCCTTTGGGGGCAAGGATTTGCGGCACTTGCTTCAAAAAAGATTTAAGCACATCCATTTCGCGGTTTACAGCAATGCGTAAAGCCTGAAACACCTGCGCATAAAATTTATAATCGCCAAACTTTGGCGTTTGCTTTTGAATTGCTTCTTTTAAATGCAATACTTTCTGAATAGGCATTCCAGTGCGGTACTGACAAATGGCAGCGGCCAAACTGCGGGCATTATTTAACTCGCCATATTGAAATAAAATATCTGCCAGTTGTTGTTCTGAGTAGTTATTTAATAGGTAAGCAGCACTTGGATTATTGGCATTATCTACAGCCAACATGCGCATATCCAAATCAGCCTCATCAAAACGAAAAGAAAAGCCCCTATCTGCCACATCAAATTGATGCGACGAAACACCTAAATCGGCTAAAATACCATCTACTGGCAATAGACCTTGATAGTCTAAATGATTACCTATAAACTCAAAGTTTTGGTCTATAAAAACAAGACGTTTATCATGAGGCAGATTAGCCTTGGCATCCTCATCTTGGTCAAAAGCTATAAGCACACCTTTAGGACCCAATGCATTTAATATAGCGCGTGAGTGCCCACCGCCACCAAAGGTTATATCTACATATCTACCATTTGGTTTTATTTGCAAGGCATCTATGCATTCGGCCAACATTACGGGAGCATGATATTTATTTTCCATCTTCATCCTCCTTTTTACGTTTGCTCATTACCTCTTCCGCTAAAGCACTAAAATCTGAAGGCTCTTCACTTAGCATTTTATCATACTCTGCCTTATTCCAGATTTCTACTTTATTACCATAAGCCAATAAAACAAGTTCACCTTTTAAATCGGCAAACTCTTGTAGCTGCTTCGGAATTAACACACGAGAAGCCGCATCCATTTCTAATTTAGAAGCACCTCTTAAAAAGTATCTTTTAAAGGTGCGCTCCTTTTGAATATAGTCGCTCAACTTATCTATTTCGGCAGCTATCAGTTTCCACTCATTACTTGGATATAAAACACAGCACTTTTCGAAACCACGGTTTATAAAAAACGAATCCTTGGCTGCTTCAGGCAACTGCTTTTTAAGGGCAGAGGGAATCATTAACCTCCCTTTGGCATCCATTTTACATTCGTATTCTCCGTGAAGCTGCGTCATTATTAGCGTGTAGCGATTACAGCGTAAAAGTAAGAACAATTTTCCACTTTTCACCACTTTCTCCCACTTTTGTGGAAAAATCGCAGTTTTACACATTTTCAACAATTGTTCAAACTGCCTTATTTACTTGGTGTTCAGATGAATTTTTTAAAAAAAATGCGACAATTAAAAAAAAGACGATGTGCAGAAGTATGGGGTCAAAAATCGGTTCAAACCGAAAGCTTAACTAATTGATATTCATTAAAAGCATCTGGGCTTGTGGTAAATTGTGGGGCAAAATTTTTCAATTTTGATTGCTTATTATTGTGCAGATGGAACACAAAAAGTCGACGTACATTTTCTCCTATTTTTTCATCCTACTTATTGGAATAATTCCATTAGTGTATAGTCAGAACCTCGCCGACCCAACCCTATTGAGTCGACAAATTTACCTCGGTGGAGTTTGGTTGATTTTGGGATTGGCCATTATCTTCAACAAAGAGAAAAAACCCGTAAACTTTCCCAAAGCATTCATTTGGCTGAACCTACTTTGGCTAGCAGCCACACTCAATGGCTTAAGCTATGCCCTAAACCAGCCAGAAGCTTGGTATACTATGAGCAAAGTTTCGCTCATAATAGCTGGCTTATGGATAGGATATTATGCCCTTCAATCGGGCAGCATTCAATGGCAAAGCATAAGCTGGGGCATAAGCCTCGCTAGCGGCATTTCCCTCTTTTTATTAGTCAAAGAAATCATAGAATTAAGAGCCGAAGGCACGGCATTGTGGGAGCAAAAAAACTTGTATGCCCTGCAAACAGCGTTTGGACATAAAAACCTATATGCCTCCTTTCAAATGCTTTGCTTACCCTTTATTTTTTACCTCTATTTACAAGCCCAAAAATGGAGTAAAGCATGGCTGTTTATAAACTTATTATTGGCAATTCTTTCTATTGGTCTGATACAAACCAAATCTGTTATCCTTGGAATATTGATAGCCCTATTTATAGGTATAAGTATTACTATTTTACACAAAAGAAAACAAGCACAACAAAAATTGTGGATTCCACTTATCATTTATTTATTGGGAATAGCGGCATTGGCAATTTTTATCCAACAGAATCCTTCAAAGTTTACTTTACTATTAAACAACGACACCATTAAAGAACGCATGCTTCTTTGGAGCAATACCTGGCAAATGATAAAAGAACACTTTATTTTGGGTGTGGGACCAGGAAATTGGCAAATATACTTTCCTAAATATGGCTTGGGCAATTTTATGGAAACCAACTATTTGGTGAGTGATGGATATACCACCTTTCAAAGGCCACACAACGATTTTTTATGGATACTTAGTGAAACAGGAATAGTAGGCTTTTTGGCTTATACCTCTTTGCTCCTTTACTATTTATATAAAGGCATAAAAAGGATAAAAGAAAACACCAACAAACAAGAAAATATTGCCCTTTTGGGTTTTGTGCTTGTGGCGGTGGCATATTGTTTTGTGGCAGCTGTAGATTTCCCATTAGAAAGAAACGAACATCAATTTATTTGGGCATTGCTATGTTGCGTATTAATTGGTTCAGACCATAACCCACAAAACACAATAAATGGAAAACATTGGCTTAAGGCAGCCTTTATTCTGCTTCTATTTTCTTTTGTTTTTGGCTTGGCTAGGTATAAACAAGAAAAATATGCTAAAAAAATAATTGAAGCACATAGAACCAGTCAATGGAACTTAATCTTAAAAACTTCGAAACAGATACAGCCCAAATTACTCAGTATAGACAACTTTTCAATTCCGATAAAATGGTATGAAGGCTTGGCCCATTACTCTTTGCAAAACCCAGCTATGGCTAAGACTTGCTTTTTACAGGCTTATGAAATAAACCCCTACCAAGTACACGTATTAAATAATGTTGCCAGCACCTATGAGCAAGAGGGAGACCACGAGAAGGCTTTACAGTTTTATGATAAATTACTTGCCATTTCGCCCACGCAACCCGATGCTATTTTAAATAAGAGTGCGGTTTTATTTAACATGAAAAATACAGAAGCCGCAATGGCATGTTTGTACCAATTTAAATTTGATGTCAAGAACGAACAATTTTTAATTTACTTGAACGCAATTGGCAGCGCATATTTAAACAATAGAACAGTACAAGCGCCAACAAAAGAAGCCATTAACGCAGCATACATACAAAAGTTTTTCAGATATAATCAAGAAAATAACATTAAATTTGACCAATTAATAATTCCACCCTATGAATAGATTTATACTTACTATTGCTTTAATTAGCCTCGTTTGTAAGCCCCTTTTAGCACAAAGAGGTATTGTAATTGCGCCAGATAGCGGAGAACCTTCTACCCAATTATCTGTAAGTATTACAGGGCTAAATACCAGTTTTGGATCAGGCACCTACACATTAGATTTTTTTAAGCAAGGCAGTAGAACCAATCAAATAGAGGCTAACGGATTTCAGGTTAGTTCACCAAATACCCTAGAAACAACCTTATTTATTAAAGGCAGTGCCACAGCAGGCGTGTATACATATAAATTAAATAACACCTTTTCGGGTGTGGTTAATGGATTAAATCCGTTTTATATCTCGCCCCAAACAGCAAGTCCTAGCATTGTAAGTGTTAGTCCAAACCTAGGCCACCTAAACCAAAACCTAACGGTAAGCATAACAGGCAGTAGAACACAATTTACCCAAGGCAGCTCAACCGCTGTATTTTTCAGAAATGGTAGTCCAACCACCAGCATTAGCGTAAACGGATATACCGCAGAAAACGACAGTTTATTAAAACTAGATGTATTTATTCCTAACCAAACCAATAGAGGCATTTACGACCTTGCTATATTTAATGGAGCAGGCATCCTAATAAAGAATAAAAGTTTTGAAGTAACGTGGGCTTTAAGCGTTGATAAACACAGCGTAAAAAACACGCCCATTACTCTTTACCCTAACCCTGCCAAAGAAAAATTAAGCCTAGAAAGCGGTGATGCCTTGATAGAAAAGGTTTCAGTAATAGACATGCAAGGGCGTTTGGTTCAAACAGAAACACCGGAACAACCCACTAAAAAACTAGAGCTAAACATCGGTGAATACCTTTTACCCAATCAATATTTAATTATTAAAATACATACCTCAAAAGGAGTATTTTTTGAACGCATTTTGATCCAATAACTCATTAAAAGTATTGAAAACCAAAGAAACTATTCCGATAGAATTCATAGAAATTGAGCCGGGCAATTTTCACTTATTTATATCCATTAAAGTAGGCTCCAAAAAAGCCAGACTCTTGCTCGATACAGGCGCATCTAAAACGGCATTCGACCAGCAAAAAGTTCTTAAATTTGTTTCTGGCGACTTGGTAGTGAAGCAGGATATGAATTCAATTGGATTAGGCTCAAACGAAGTTGAAACGCATTTAAGCTTATTGCCATCCATTAAATTAGGCAAAATAAAACTAAGTAAATACGAGGTTGCTGTTTTAGACTTAAACCATGTAAACATGGCGTACAAAACACTTGGATTTAAAAAAATTGACGGCGTATTAGGCAGCGACTTATTACATCGTTTTGAAGCCATCATTAATTACCAGAAAGGGAAATTAATTATGAAATATGAATTATGAATTATGAATTATGAATTATGAATTATGAAGGATGAATAAAAAATGAAGATTAAAATATATCAAACCAGTGGGCTTTAGCCCACTATTAAAAAAAAGGCCAAAAAAAAGCACGAATGAAGACAAAATAAATCAGTAGGGCTAGGCTGAAGCCCAGCCAAGCAGAATTATGAATGCAAAGCGTTTTGAATGAAGAGCCTAAGCCAAAGGTCTGGATTCTGGATTCTGGATTCTGGATTCTAACCTACTCTTTCGCTGTTTCTATTTCGTTAAAGAATTCTTCGGTGCTTTTCCCTAAATTTTCAATAGATAATTTTGCTTCTTCCGCTAATTCGCCGCTTGGATATTCTTTCAAAAACTTTTCATAATACAACCTAGCATTGGTTAAATCATTTAGGTTATTTTCGTAAGTAAAAGCCAGTAAAAAGGTGGCATCCTCAGCAAATTCATTGGTTGGATACTTATTAATTAACTGCAACAACAAATCTACCGCTTCATTTGCCTGCTGCAAAACAATAGCGCGCTGAGACGCCTTAAACAAATACCCTGGCGTATGCTCATCATCAGGATAAGCCAAAGCAAAATCTGTATAAGAAGTTTTCAATTTCATCATCAATTCGTTGCTAAAAGCACTGTCGTTGCTTTCTAAGTCTTTTATCAACTTCAAAGATTTCTCTTTAGGCGATTGGCATGCCGCCACTATCATTACCAATAAACCAGCCAAAAGTATGCTTTTAAAAAATCTTGTAGAGTTTATCATAGCTAAAATGTTTTTTCAAATGTAAAACTTGTTTTGGCAAACTGCCAAATTTTTAAATGAGTTGGTTTTTGGTCGTTGGTTTTTGGTCTTTAGTCTTTGGTTGTTGGTAAGGTGGTGGCGGGAAAATAAATCTCGTTTTCGATTTTGAGCCATCTGGAATCTAGATTCTAGCAGGTATATTCGTGTAATATAATTCCCCGCCACAGGCAAAAATTAATTCGTGCATCCGTGGCAATATTATTCGTGCATTCGTGGCAATACTATGCGTGCATTCGTGGCAATACTATTCGTGCATTCGTGGCAATACTATTCGTGGCAATAACTAGTATTGGTTGGTACGCAGCATTACCAAGGTACAAGCTTCGACAGCCTCAATGCCGGCAGATTTTAGCTTTGTGGCGAAAACTGTATTTTCGGTACCCGGATTAAAAATAACACGTTTCGGTCTCAATGCCACAATGCGCTCTTCATATTCAGGTTGGTTTTGTGGCCCTACATATAAAGTTATTGTATCAAAGTTTTGACCCAAAGGCCATTCTGTAGAAATTGGTATTTCACCCATAAAGCCTTCACGCAAGCCATGGGCATAAACCTCATGCCCATATTCTGTTAACATTTGAGCTGCGATATAAGAATACCTCTCAGATTTTGGAGAGGCTCCAATTATTAATGTTCTTTTCATCATCATAGCCACAAAATAAAGCGGATAAAAGCCAATAGAAAAGACTTTTTATTCTTATTTTTGCCAGATAGATTCTCAACAACATGAAAATAAGTTATCAGTGGCTACAAGATTATATAGATTCAGAGGCTAATCCAGCACAAATTGCCAGTTTACTCACAGGTTGTGGTTTGGAGGTAGAAGATATTACCCCTTTTTACTCCATTCCTGGCGGATTGGAAGGTATTGTAATTGGCGAAGTTTTAAGTGCCGAAAAGCATCCCAATGCCGATAAATTAAAAGTTTGTTCTGTAAATATTGGCTCAGCCATTAAACAAATTGTTTGCGGTGCTCCCAATGTTTCGGCCGGACAAAAAGTTTTAGTGGCCACCGTTGGCGCTACCGTTTACCCAACTAAAGGCGAACCATTTACCATCAACAAAGCCAAAATAAGGGGCGAACTCAGCGAAGGAATGATTTGCGCCGAAGATGAACTAAGCCTTGGCGAAAGTCATGACGGCATTTTGGTTTTACCAGACCATTACGAAGTAGGCAAAGCTGCCAGCGAATACTTTGAAGTATATGCAGACCACACATTAGAAATTGGCCTTACAGCCAACCGTGGCGATGCCGCCAGCCATTTAGGTGTGGCCAGAGATTTATACGCATTGGGAATCAAAAAAAGACGCAAAGTATTGCCGCAACTAATTTTGGGTCAGGCCGAAAACCCCTATACCATTACCCTAGAGAAAGAAAGTGGCTGTTTGCGATACAGCGGCATAGAGATTAACAATATTGAAGTGAAGCCTTCGCCAAGTTGGTTGCAAAATAGGTTGCGTTCCATTGGTTTATCGCCCATCAATAATATTGTAGATGCTACTAATTATGTAATGCATAGCTTGGGTCAGCCATTGCATGCCTTTGATGCAGCAGAAATAGCGGCACATCAAATCATTGTGCGCAAAGCTAAAACTGGCGAAAAAATGAAAACATTGGATGGCAATAGCAGAACCATGCTGGGACATGAATGTTTAATTTGCGATGCTGTTAGACCATTGGCTTTGGCGGGAGTTTTTGGCGGATTGAACTCAGGAATTTCAGCCGAGACAAAAAACATTTTTATTGAAAGCGCTTATTTCGACGGCGCTACCGTGCGCAAAGCAGCCAAAACACACGGATTAAATACCGATGCCAGTTTTAGATACGAACGCGGCACCGACCCCAATATTACCTTTGAAGCCCTGCATGCCGTTGCCAGTTTAATTATTGAAATAGCAGGTGGTTATGTTCCTAGTCAGATAGTTGATGTATATCCTGAACCCATTGCCGACAAATTAATTGTGTTTAATCCCATTAAATCAAATGAACTTATTGGCAAAGATATTCCGGCAGCTACGCAAAGAGACATCTTGCAACATTTACAAATTGGCATACACGAGAAAAGCGAAACCGAATGGGAATTAAACGTGCCGCCATACCGCGTAGACGTTACCCGAGCAGTAGATATTACCGAAG
This sequence comes from Bacteroidota bacterium, assembly GCA_030699355.1. Classification (GTDB taxonomy): domain Bacteria; phylum Bacteroidota; class Bacteroidia; order UKL13-3; family UKL13-3; genus B1. The sequence continues at coordinate 16,748 of JAUYMZ010000447.1, forward strand.
AGATTTTGCGCATTTACGGACTCAATAATATTGAGATGGGCAGAGACGTAAAATCTGCCACCACCTTTAGCAGCGCTACATTTGGTCTGAACCTAAAAAATAAATTGGCGCAATATTTAAGCAACAAAGGATTCTTAGAAATGATGAGCAATTCTTTGGGAAAATCTGCCCAATATGGTCCTGATAAATTAACCAAAGCAGTGAGATTATTAAATCCATTAAGTCAGGATTTAGACATGTTGCGCATAGATTTATTGCCCAATATGTTGGAGGCCATGCAATACAATAATAACCGTAAAAACAGCGACTTACGACTATTTGAAATAGGCAATACCTACCACAAACATGGCGAAGGAACTGAACTTAGTCATTATACTGAAAACACTTATTTAGCGATAGGATTATTGGGCAGAAAACAGCCAGAATCGTGGAATAATGCCAAAACAGAATTTAGCTATTTTAGCCTTAAAAACTTGATTAAAAACGTATTGTCTAAAATTGGATTGAACACTATTTCCTTTACCTATGAGGCAGATGAGCGATTGGAGCACGCTACTCAAATTAGGTTCAAGAAAAGGCAAATAGGAATTATGGGTAGGGTTGAACCAAAACTTGCGGGTCAATACGATTTAGAAAAAGCGGTTTGGTATGGCTGTTTAGACATTAAAGTTCTGATTGAATTGGCCACAAACCTAAACTTTAAACTGAAGCCAATATCTGTATTTCCGGCAGTTCGCAGAGATTTAGCCCTTATGCTAACCAAAGAAGTAAGCTACCAGCAATTAGAAAAAATTGCCCTTCAAACTGCACCACAATTAATAAAAGACATGGGCGTTTTTGATGTTTACCAAGGCGATAAAATTGAGGCAGGAAAAAAATCTTATGCTTTAAATTTCACTTTGCAAGACGAGCAAAAAACACTTACCGACCAAGAAATTGAGGGAGTAATGAAGAAATTGGTTCAAAATTTTGAGAAAGAGCTTGGCGCAATTTTAAGAGGATAAAAATGCTTCTGCCAGAAAAAGCAAGTTTAATAAAACTGAAAGTAAAAGCCATTTTGCAGCAGCAGGAGCAGCTACAAAAAGACTATTTATTGGCTCAGGCAGAAGTAGAAAAATTAAAAGAAATTATCGCCGAACAAACAAAAAGAATAGAAATATTAGAAGATAAGAATAAAATTAGTAAACTTGCTGATGGAATTCAACTAGGAAAACGAGATATAACCGAACTAAAATTGGCTATTAATAGTTATATCCGCGAAATAGATGAATGCCTAAAGTTGTTAAACCATTTTACTGACAACAATTGAACGAGCTATCTATTAATATCCATATAGCTGGAAGGGTTTATCCCTTGAGCGTAAATGCTTCTGAAGAAGTACATGTACGAGCGGCCGGCAAACTCATACAGGATAAGTTGCAAGCATATGCTGAGCAGTTTAACCTACGCGATCAACAAGATGCTTTGGCTATGTTTGCCATTGAGATTGCCAATGAGAACAGTGCACTTAAGAGGCAAATGGCCGCAAGTGAACAGGAAACCAAAATAGAACTTAGCGAGATAGAATCGTTATTAAAACACGTTCAATTGTAATTAGAAAATGCGTTTAACGTAACCTATAAACCGTTAAACCAACATGGAAATCTATTTAGTAATTATTTTTGTGATGCTCGCATTAGGAGCAGGAGCAGCCGTAATGTGGATGGTAAATAATAACCTTTCCCAATCCAAAGCGGCACAAATCATTAAGGAGGCTGAAGAAAAAGCCGAAGTTCTTAAAAAAGACAAATTGCTTGAAGCAAAGGAAAAATTCCTACAGCTTAAGGCCGAACACGAGCGTGAAGTGAACCAACGCAATGCACAAATCTTAAAAGAGGAAAACAAAATTAAGCAACAAGAGCAAAGCTTAAAATCGAAAATGGAAAACACCCAAAGGAAGGATTCTGAACTCGATAACTTAAAAGCCTCTTTAGAAAAGCAAATTGCCGTTGTAGCACTCAAAAAAGAAGAAGCAGAAAAAGCACTTAACAATCAAGTAAAACAGCTTGAAAAAATTGCCGGATTAACCGCTGAGGAAGCCAAAAAGCAATTGATTAGCACCTTGCACGAAGAAGCAAGGTCTGAGGCTATGTCGAAAATAAAAGACATTACCGATGAAGCTAAACTTACTGCAAGCAAAGAAGCTAAGAAAATTATCTTAAGCACCATTCAACGTACTGCGGCAGAACAAGCCATCGAAAATGCAGTTAGTGTTTTCACCATTGAAAGCGACGAATTAAAAGGTAGAATCATTGGTAGAGAAGGAAGAAATATTCGTGCCTTAGAAGCGGCAACCGGAGTGGAGTTTATTGTAGATGACACCCCAGAAGCTATTATTTTATCTTGTTTCGACCCTATTCGCCGTGAGGTAGCGCGCTTAGCCATGCACAGATTGGTTACAGATGGTAGAATACACCCAGCACGTATTGAAGAGGTTGTAGCCAAAACCAAAAAGCAAATTGAAGAGGAAATTGTAGAAATTGGCGAACGTACTTGTATCGATTTACAGATTCATGGCCTACACCCAGAGTTAATTAGAATGGTGGGCAGAATGCGTTATAGAAGTTCGTACGGACAAAATTTGTTGATGCATAGCCGAGAAGTGGCCAACTTATGTGCTACCATGGCAGCAGAATTTGGCTTAAATGTAAAATTAGCCAAACGTGCCGGATTATTACATGATATTGGTAAAGTGCCAGATGACGACGCAGAAACACCACATGCATTGCTTGGAATGAAGCTTGCTGAAAAATACAAAGAACATCCAGAAGTAGTAAACGCCATTGGGGCGCATCACGATGAGATAGAAATGACCTCAATGCTCTCTCCTATTATCCAAGCTTGCGATGCCATTAGTGGTTCTAGGCCAGGTGCCCGTAGAGAAGACACTGAAAATTACATGAAGCGTCTTAAAACGCTCGAAAATATTGCCTTAAGTTACAATGGCGTTGAAAAAGCATTTGCTATTCAAGCAGGTAGAGAACTTCGTGTAATGGTTGAAAGCGAAAAAATAAGCGATGATGCAGCAGATATCTTAAGCATCGATTTATCACAGCGCATTCAAAAAGAAATGACCTACCCTGGTCAGATTAAAATTACCGTTATTAGAGAAAAGCGTTCAGTGAACTTCGCGAAATAGGTCATTGGTCTTTGGTCGTTGGTCGTTGGTCTTTGGTCTTTGGTCTTTGGTCTTTGGTCTTTGGTCTTTAGTCTTTAGTCGTTGGTCTTTAGTGAATTTTTAATAAAAAGCCTGCTCAAATTTGGGTGGGCTTTTTTATTGAACCTTGTAGTAAAAATCAATGGAGGCATTGCTTATGCTATCCAATTCATGTTTATCTTTTAAAAACACCTCTATCTCTGCTTCTGGAGCTGCTGGTATTTCGAGGAAATAAGAAGCCTTTTGCCAAGTATTAAATTCGCCTGCCGTAGCGTCTAAAAAATGAATGAGAGGCACATGATAATCGTAATAGTAAACACTATCCTTTATAGATTTTAACTTTACGTATACCAACAGATTACTAGCCTCCCTGATATTTGATTGAAAGGAAATTTCCACCAGCGAAACTTTCCAAAAATTGGGAATTTCGCTGCTAGAAATTCTACACATAGCAGCTTGAATTCCTTCCAATTCAATTTTTTTACTAAGTATATAGTCGTTTAAATGATAGCTTCGTTTCCACAATATACCTTTATACTTTCGCTCCGTTTCCCCAAACACCTTCCAATAACCCGCTTTATCCATGTCTATCCAATGCAAAATATATTCTTTGTATTGGTAGGTTTGAACCAAATTTAAGTACAAACAAGCAAATCCAAACACTACCCACGTGGCGCGCAACCATTTATTAGCGGCTTGAACCAATAAGGCTATGGGAATAAAAAACAAAGCGTAATAATCTATATAAGCCCTTAATCCATAACCACAACCATAGTACCAACTCCACCAAGAAGAAAGTACATAAGTGAGTAAAACAAAAAATCCAAGCCAGGTAAACAAGGCATAAAATTGTCTGCTTTTAATCCAAATATAAGTGGCAAAAAAAGAAGCAAAAAGAATGGGCGTATACACAAACAATCCCTTCTTGTAAGAGAAAAGTATGTTAAAAATTTGAGGGTTCAGAAAATCAAATCCATCTTCATTTTGGTAGGTATTTAAAAACCACTGCTCACATTGTATATACCAAACAAAGGAAAGAAAGAAGGCAAATAAAGCTACTATTCCCACTCCTATAAAAGTGATAAACCATCTTTTATAGAGATACACAAAACCTGCTTTCATGTTCGCATAAGAACCCGAAATAAAAGGCAGCGCAGTCAAAATAAGTAGGTTAACCGGACGAAGAATTAGGATCAGACCAAAGAAAAAACTAGCCCATAAAAAGGAGCTATTTTGTTTTTCTAAAAAGAACTTTCTAGCAAAATATAAGAAGGCTGTTATGGCAAATAAAGAATAAACATGACTAAAGCTGGCCTCCACATTGGCATAATGTGTTAGGTTGGTGGCAAGGGCCAAAAAAAGCTGGATAAAACCAATTATCCAAGGCGAAATTTGATAGGTACTTAGCAGTAAAAAAACAAATACCAAAGCGGCAAACAGGTAAAATAAAGCGGCATAAAAAACACTTTTCTGATATGGTAGTTGATAGCCGGGTTTACCTTCTAAATTGTTGGTTTGATTTATATGGGTAAACAAAAAAAATGGCAGTTGAAGCACTGCGGTTCCTACGGCATATTTATTTACCCAATTTCCATTTTCTGTTTTTACATAAGTGCCATTTAGCTCAGCTATCCTAGCGTTTTTTAGCGCGCTAGTATCATGTATGCGGTGCAAATCATGATAAATAAAAGTAGCTGGAAGGTAATCATAATAGCCAATACCATCTGCCTGTATACTCAAATCTGTATTACCAATGTAGTTATTGATACTAACAATAAACAGAACAAGCGTGAGCAATGCGCCCCAGATAAATTTGAGTTTACCTAACACATAAAATTTTGCATAATCAGCCTTTATTTCCAATGCCAATTATAATACTAATGCGCTTCCAACCAATTGTTGCCTACCCCCACTTCTGCTACCACCGGAGTTAGTAATTCCATGGCCGATTCCATATTGCTCAGTACTAATTTCTTTAATGTCTCCACCTCATCCTTATGTGCATCAAACACCAATTCATCATGCACCTGTAATACCATTTTAGAATGCACAATTCCGTTGGCTGGGTCTTTTAATGCCTTGTGAATTTTAATCATGGCCAACTTAATCATATCTGCCGCACTGCCTTGAATGGGTGCGTTAATGGCATTGCGTTCGGCGAAACCACGCACGGTAAAGTTGCCCGAATTAATATCGCGTAAATACCTTCTTCGGCCCAATAAAGTTTCTACATACCCATGCTCTTTGGCAAAATTAATGGTGGTATCCATATAGGTTTTAATTCCAGGATATGCTTTAAAATAATCCTCAATAATTTGGGCCGCTTCTTTCCTTCCAATGCCTAAATTTTGGCTCAAACCAAAAGCTGATTGTCCGTAAATAATACCAAAATTTACTGCCTTGGCCCTTCTTCTTTCATCTGGAGTAACCTCCTCAATAGACTTGCCAAAAACCTTGGCAGCCGTGGCTTGGTGAATATCCTGTTTATTTTTAAAGGCCTCAATCATGGCCTCTTCTTTGGCAACCGATGCAATAATTCTCAATTCAATTTGCGAGTAATCTGCGCTCATCAACACATAATCGCTATTGCGTGGAATAAATGCTTTACGCACCTCTTTTCCTTTATCAGTTTTAATGGGAATATTTTGCAAATTAGGGTTGGTAGAACTTAAGCGGCCTGTGGCTGCCACCGCTTGGTTAAAGGAAGTATGCACCCTACCTGTTTGCGGATTTATCATGGTTGGCAAGGCATCTACATAAGTAGATTTTAGTTTTTGAAACTGCCGAGTTAATAATATTTTCTGCACAATTTCGTGTTCACCCAATCCCAACAAAACATCTTCGCCGGTTTGGTACTGACCCGTCTTCGTCTTTTTAGCCTTGGGGTCTAATTTTAAATGATCAAACAACACCTCCCCCAATTGCTTGGGAGAAGCAATATTAAAAGGCATTCCCGCCAAGGCTATAATTTCTTTTTCGAGCTGAACCAATTCGGTTTCTAACTCTTTGGAATAATCATTTAAAAACGACTCGTTCACTTTTATCCCAGCAATTTCAATATCGCTGAGTACATCAACCAAAGGAAGCTCTACCTCATAAAACAATTTTTCGGCATCGCGTTCTTTTAATTCTGGAGCTAATTTTTCTTTTAGTTGCAGCGTTATATCGGCATCTTCGGCGGCATATTCTTTAATTTTATCGAGCGATACATCGCGCATGCTCAGTTGATTTTTACCCTTTTTGCCAATCAATTCTTCTATGCTAACGGGCTCATAGTTAAGGTAAATTCCGCTTAAAAAATCCATGCCATGGCGCAAATCTGGCTCAATTAAATAATGGGCTAGCATGGTATCAAAAATCTTCCCCTTTAAGGTAAAACCATAGCGCTTAATAATATTTAAATCGTACTTTACATTCTGACCAATTTTTGTGATTTGTTCACTTTCAAAAATGGGTTCAAACCGCTTTAATAGCGCCCTTGCCTGCTCAAATTCGGCGGGAAAAGGGATATAATAAGCATGGTTTTTTTTGTACGCAAAAGACAATCCCACAATATCTGCCTGCGTGCTTTCGAGCTGTGAGGTTTCAGTATCAAAACACACTTCGGGCTGAGCCAATAATAGGTCGATAGCCAGCGTAATTTCTTCCTCCGTTTGCAGCAACTCATAGTGGTGAGGCGTGCTAAAGATGGTTTCGCGTTTTACGGTAGGTTCTTCACTTTCTGTGCTTGGTCCGACTGAAGTTTCTGGCGTTTTGGGTTGCTCGGAAAGAGCACCTTGATTAAACAAATCGAAGCCCCCCGAAGCCTTTTGGGCTTTAGCTGTGGGTGTAGCTTGTGCAGCTTCGGGCGCGCTTGCATCTGGAAACACCCGTTTGATTAGCGTTTTAAACTCCAGTTCGGCAAACAATTTTTCGGTAGCTTCTTTGTCTGGCGGGTCTAGAATTAAATCGTGTTCATCAAATTCTATGGGTACGTTAATATCAATGGTGGCCAACCGTTTCGATAAAAATGCTTGCTCTTTATTGTTTTCTACATTTTCTTTTTGTTTGCCTTTTAGCTCATGGGTATGTTCGTATAAACCCTCCATGCTACCATATTTTTGAACCAATAATTTAGCCGTTTTCTCGCCCACACCGGGCACGCCCGGGATATTATCTACGGCATCGCCCCATAAACCTAAAATATCAATTACTTGATTTACGTCGGTAATTTCCCACTTTTTAAGCACCTCGGGCACCCCCATAATTTCAATATCATTACCCATTCTGGCGGGCTTATAGATGTAGATATCTTCTTCAACCAATTGGCCAAAATCTTTATCGGGCGTCATCATATACACCTTAAAACCCGCTTGTTTGGCCTTTTTGGCTAAGGTTCCAATAATGTCATCGGCCTCAAATCCGGGTCTGATTAACAAAGGAATTTTGAGCGCTTTGGTTACTTCAAAAATGTAGGGCAAAGCGCTCGAAATTCCTTCGGGCATTTCTTCTCTATGGGCTTTGTAGGCCTCAAACTCTATGTGCCTTGCTGTTGGTTCAGACGTATCAAATGATACACCAATATGCGTAGGTTTTTCTCTTTTAAGTAAATCTAATATCGTTGTAACATATCCAAATATGGCCGAAGTATTAAAGCCATAACTGGTTACGCGTGGGTTCTGACTAAAAGCAAAATAGGCACGATAAACGAGGGCCATGCCATCTAATAAAAACAATTTCTTTTCTTGCATGGGTGCAAGATAAATGTTTTTATGGAAGCTTAAACAAAACAGGTAAAAACATGCGAATAGGAACTTTCCTACCATTTTGTTCGGCGGGTGTCCATGCTGGCATTTCTTGCACTACACGCATAGCTTCATCATCGCAGCCATATCCAATACCTCTTTCTAAATTTACCATATCAATTGTGCCATCTGGCATAATTACAAACGATACAACAACTTTTCCAGAAACTGCGCTTTCAATGGCCAACTTAGGGTAATTTAAATTCTTTGAAATATAGTCATACATCGCTGCTTGTCCGCCCAAAAACTCAGGCATTTTTTCTGCAATAAATTCAATAATGGTATTGCCGCCATCTGTTCCCATTCCAGCAGTTTGGCCTGAACCAATTGCGCCGTTACCACCCATTCCCAATTGCCCCAAATTGGTTGCAGTTAACCCACTCGAAGCACCAGATGAAATAGGTCGCATGGGAATAGGTTCAGGTAAAATAGGTTTCTTTATTACCGGCTTTACTTTTTTATCTACCACAATTTCAAATCCTGCCAATGGATTATCGAGGATAAAAGTAAAACCACTAGATACCTCAATAATATCTTTTATTTTATCCTTAATTTTTGGGTCAGACAAAACTGGTTTGGATACAAATGGCATAGGCTTAAGCAAGCTGTGTACAATGGCAACAATTAGGGCTAAACCCAAAGGTGCAATGGTAAAAAACATGCTTTTGTTAAGGTGCTCTGGATACATTTTGCGAATGGCATAAGCGCCATAGGCCTTGTTGCGGTGCTCAAAAACAACTTCATCTAAGTTGTTATTTGAAAAGTTCAAGAGTTTCATAAAGTTTTGTGTTTATACCTGTAAAACAGCAAAACAAAACCTCAAGTTGTATAGACTTTTTTAGATGACAGATTTATGACCAAAAACAAAAGCATATATTATAATTTTATCTGAAATGAAATTTGAGTACCCTTGCTTCCCGAAACTATATTTGCTGCTGATTTTAACGCTAAACATCTCTGATGTATGCTCATTAACCCAAATGCTTTTCCAGATTTAAGTACCTCTGAAACATCAAAGCCTTTGCCATTGTCCATAATTTCAACAGTTATATTATCATTGGTTTGGTTAATGATAACCTTTGCTGATTTTGCTTGGGCATATTTACGCACATTGCTCAGGGCTTCTTGAATGATGCGATAAATATTTAATTCAGATTTGGAGTCTAAAATTCCCGAAACATAGTTTATCTCACCAAAAACGAACAAATCGTCTGATTTACTGATTTGATCGATTAACTGATTTACACTTATTTTCAATCCAACATCTGCAAACATAACAGGGAACAAGTTTCTACTAATCTCTCTCAGTTCCTCCAAAATAGTATCAATTTTATTTTCGGTAAATTGCAATTTGTTAGCAATGGCACTCTTTACGTTCAACAACTCGTGTCCAATGCTATCATGCAAATCTTTAGCTATACGCATTCGCTCGTCTTCGGTATTTTCCATCAACTTTGGCGTAAAAAAGACTTCTGAATTGCGTTTTTCTGTAATCGCTTTTTTCTTTTGCCAAATGAGATAAATAATAAAAGCCAAAATTAAAATAATCAATCCAGCTATTAATAAACCAATGTTACGTTGCTTAATTTTTAATTTCTCGGCTTGAACCAATATCTCTTCATCTTTTTTTACATTTTGATACCGAACTTCTTTATCATAAATCTGACCTTTATTATTCTTTTTGAACTTTTCTACTTCTATGGCGCGTATTTTATTTTGGTAATCTAAAGCCTTTTTGAAATCACCCCTTCTGTAAGCATCGTTGTACAAGTTTGTATAACAAGAGATTGTCAAATCGTCATCTTTATTGGCAATGGCATAGTTTACAATTTCTAACACTTCGTTTTCATTGGTGATTTTTCCACTTTTTTCAATTTCATACCTTACTTTCTGAATATAATGATTTTTTTTAGAAACAGAATCTTCCATCATAATGGATAGTTCTTTAAACCTATCTAGATGTTTAGGAATACTATCATATTGTTTGGTTATAAAAAATTTAATGATTTGAGTTTCCTCATTTAACGATTGCAAATAAACCATCTTATTAGAATAAGCATTGAGTATATCGTTTAACTTTTCTGCATACAAAATATACAAACTACTATCCCTATTGGCATCATAATAAAAATGTCCTAAATAATTATAATAAGCCGCAATGGTATAGGTATCTTTCTTGATTAATGAAAATTCAAGTGCTTTCTTCATATAACTCTCCGCCGCTTCGTAAGCATAAAGGTCTTTATAAAGAAGAGCAAGATTAAAATAGGCAACACCCATATTTACGGTATCCTTTTTTTGAACAAAATAATCTAAGAAAGCCAAAGAATGCGGAATGGCTTTCTCTTGTTGTGAGAAGAAACTGTATATACCTGATAAACTTCTGTGGCATTTAGCAATAAACCTAGGCGGCATTTCTTTTTGAGCTAAACCCCTTAAAGACCAAGCTTCGCAAGAATCATTATTGCCCATCGTGGCGTATTGACTTGCTATGTAATAATACAATTTTAATAGCTCGCCGTTATGATGATTGATAGACTCATATTTCTTAAGATGCTGAATGGCAGTGGCAAGATATATGGAATCATTGATATAATTTTGATCTACCATATCACTGAACACTAACAAATAATATAGCGCAGAATCCTCTTGGCCTATGGCTAAAAAGTGATTATAAAGATTGAAAAACCTGTCATGGTAATTATCCTCAAAATAATTTTCAGCATTATTGTACCATTTAAACTGCTCTTGCATGGTTTTTTTACCATACCAAGGAGTTAAATCAGAATGAGGTTCGCTTTTCTCCTTACAAGAAAGTATGCAACTTGTTAAAACAAATACTAAAAAAAAATAGGTTAATAATCTGCCTGTGGCTCTCATCTGAGTGTGGTAATTATATTATTCAAAAATAGTTTTCCAATGCAAAAAACAAACAAAATAGCGGATATTAATATACCTTAAAATGAAAAATAAGGGTTAACCCTTATTTTTTTGATTAGTCTACTCATTTAAATTTGAACAAAGTTTCAAACTATGTCAATCTTAAATTCAAAACAACAAAATGAAAACTAAAATTTACATCTCTCTCTTATTTCTATGTCTGCTATCGTTTGCCTCAGAAGTAAATGGGCAAGCCCGATTGATTATGCTCGATAATCAACGTTCGCAGGTGCGCTCATCAAATCTTGATTTTACTAACTTAGATACACTAGTTTCTGTTGGCGTAGTCCAACCTGATGGGGCATGCGTTTCGCTTGGACTTGGAAAGGTATTTTGGGTTGAAGGTGGCGGTAAACAGCCTTTAAAAGTAGCAAATTTAGATGGAACCAATGTTCAAATTTTAGATACTTTTAATACCTTAGGTAAACAAATTATGCCAAGAGGTATTGCCATTAATGAATATGAAGGCAAATTATATGTAATTGGAATGGGAGGTTACGCCATTTGCAATTTGGATGGTTCAAACATGAATGTGGTGTTAAGTTCCTTAATCAGAGGTAGACAAATTGCCATTAACCCAAATTTAGGCAAAATGTATTTTACAGACCAATCCTCAAGGGTTTTTTATGCCAACTTAGATGGCACAAATAGAGATACCATACTAAAGTCTGGCGGCTCATCAACTTGGGGCGTTAGAACAGACTTAGTAAACAATAAACTTTACTTCTCTGATAACAGAGGCGTTTATAGGAGTAATTTTAATGGGAGTCAGAGAGACACCGTTTTTAGAACTAATGTTGGACTCTATTTAGCCATTGATATAGACCCTATAAACAATCGCTTCTCGTATGCTAATAATAGTGGCTTAAGAAAGCGCATTTACAAAGGTACTTTAAACCCTCTTGTATTAACAGATTCTGCCTCCCACGACGGAAATATATTCGATTTAACAGTGGGTACATTAAGTAACAGACAAGCTACCAATATCAATTTCTCAAACATTGGTGCAAGCAGTGTTACGGCACGTTGGACCAAAGGAAATGGAACTTCACGCGTTGCCTTTTTAAAGGCAGATACAGCAGGTTGGCCGGTTCCGCTCGATGGAATATCATATACAGCAAATACAACGTTTGGTTCAGGCACACAAATTGGCAGTAGCGGTTGGTTTTGCGTATATAATGGAACAGACTCAATAGTTAATATTAGTGGTTTATCAGCCAATACCAGATATCGTTTAATGGTTTGCGAATACAGTGGAACAGGGGCTAATATTAGTTATAACAGAGCACCAGCCATTTTGAACCCAAGAAACTTTATGGCTGTTTCTGCTCCATCAAACATTGCCCCAACTGTAAGCACAGCAAAACCAAGTTTAATTGGCATTACCAATGCCACTCTGGGCGGAAACGTGAGCGATAGCGGCACAGCAACGGTAACTGAGCGCGGAATTGTATACGCTACCACTGCTAACCCAACTACCGCTAATACTAAAGTAGCGATTGGTTCAGGCATGGGTAATTTCTCTCAAAATATTACGGGATTAACGGCGGCCACTACATACCATGTTAGAGCTTATGCTATTAATAGCGTGGGCACCAGTTATGGTGGAGATAGTACATTTACTACCTTACCTATACCACCAAGTTTTGCACCAACTGTAAGAACCAGTTCTGCTTTTAATGTTACCGCTACATCGGCATTGCTAGGTGGCAGCGTATTAGATAGCGGCACATCTAGTATTATAGAACGCGGTGTAGTTTTCTCAACTTCACCCAATCCAACATTAGCAAACTCAAAAAGAATATTTCCAAATCCATCTGTAGTAGCATTAAGTGTTACTGGATTAACACCCTCTACCTTGTATCATGTAAGGTTTTATGCAACCAATAGCACTGGCACTGGATACGGAGGTGATAGCACGTTTACTACCTTGCCAATTCCAACCGCAGCTCCAAAAGTTAGTACCGCGCAAGCTAGTTTAGTTGGCGTTACTAGTGCAACCCTTGGAGGAAACGTAAGCGATAGCGGTACAGCCACTGTAACTGAAAGAGGAATTGTTTACGCCACCACAGCTACCCCAACTACGGCTAATACCAAAGTAATTATTGGTTCAGGCATAGGTAGCTTTTCTCAAAATATTATGGGTTTAACAGCTGCTACAACATACCACGTTAGAGCTTATGCCATCAACAGTGTTGGCACCAGTTATGGTGGAGATAGTACTTTTACTACAGCCTCTGTGCCAGTTACAAGCCTTACGCTTAGCACCTCTTTCGACCCATTTGTTACCTGCGAAGGAATTGCCTCATCTGAGCAGCAATTCACCGTTTCCGGAGTTAATTTAAGCAATGATGTTACAGTTAATGCGCCTACCGGTTTCGAAATATCCTTAACTTTAGGAGGAACCTATGCTGCTAGTCTCAATCTTACTCCTGTTTCTGGTACACTTGCCATTACCACTTTATACATACGCTTAAGCAGCGCTGCAACGGGAGTACCTGCAGGCAATATTAGCGCTGCTTCAACCGGTGCAATTACCCAAAACCAATCGATTAATGGAACAGTAAATCCAGCACCTGCCAAACCGGTAATTAACATGCAGCCTGCCTCTCCTATTTGTGTTGGTGCCAAGCAATTAAATTTTGGCGCAGCCAACGAGCCACCTGCAGGCATTACTTACCAGTGGAGCACCTCTAGCAATGCCAGTGTATATGCACAAGGTAGCACCAAACAATATGCCTTAATTAGCTTCCCTAATGCAGGTAGTTCCAAAGTAATTTTAACCGCTAGCAATGGCTCATGTAGCGCTTCAACAGAGCTTGATGTATTGGTTCAAACAGAGACCACACACGAGGCTATTGTGAGCTATTTTAATAACAACTTTGTTTGCAAAGCCAACCTAGTTTCTGCCTACCAATGGGGATACGACGACAAACCTGTACTTAAAGGAAATGTAATAGAAGGTGAAATAAACCAAAACTATTTTAATGCTAGTCCAGACCTAACAAGCAAAAGCTATTGGGTAATTTCTACCAAAGGAAATTGTTATCAAAAAACGTATTACAATGCACCTTCGGGCTTAAGCAATGCTTTGGCGCAAAGCAATGCCATTAAGGCCTTCCCTAATCCATTTACACATACCATAACTGTTACAGCAGAAAAGGGTTTACAAAATTACCAAATCAGCATCCTAGATGCTCAAGGAAAATTATTGTTGCAACAATTAGCCAACAGTCAGTCTATTGAATTAAATCTAGGCAACTTATCATCGGGCATATATTTTATACACGTGCAAGATGAAAACGGCAATATCTCAAACATTAAAATGGTTAAACATTAATTCGAGGCATCATGAAATTATATAAAAACTTACTCATTGGCACAGCCATATCCTTGAGCACGGTATTTGGTTTATCGGCTCAAAACAAATCTACAAACAATCTAGATGCTCAAATGCCTCGTTGGTATGTTGGTGCTGGCCTTATGGGCGGCGGCCAATCTAGTTCCATCAGTCAGAACAACTGGGCAGATTCGTATGTAAATCCGCTCAACGCCAATATAAACAAGGTAGCCCAACAGGGTGGCTATAACCTTGGGCTGAACCTAAACTTGGCTTATTACTTAGGCAAAAACAGAAACTTTGGTCTTGGTACAGGTATTCAATACATATACCAAAAAACAAACTTAGGGCTGAACCCAATGTTTATAGAGTACCAATCTACCGATAATTTTGGTAGTGTTTTTCGCCAGGGAATACGCACTGCAAACACGATTGAAGAACAACTTAAGCAGAACATTATTGGTTTGCCAATTATGTTATTATTTAAAAAGCAACTCAACAATCGTTGGGGAGTAAATCTAGACGCAGGCATTGTTTTTAACTTGGTTAATTCGGCTTCCTTTAATGCAGAAAATGCCAAATTTGATTATGAAGCCATCTATAAAATTGACAATAATAATGTGCCTATTTATGAT
>JAUYMZ010000451.1 GCA_030699355.1 Bacteroidota bacterium
CAAGATATGTGGCATAAGAACTATCTAAACCGCCAGAAACTCCTATAATACAATCAAAATCCTTATTTCGATTCTCCTTTTTAATTTTATCAGCCAATTGAAACATTTCTTGCTGCCCTGCTTCATCGGTATGCCAGTTGGGGACAATATTGTTTATATAATTATGGAAATAATCACTTATTCCATTTTCATCAAAAACTATACTAGGGTCAGTTGTATCCATAATTGTTTTTGTGCAAATTTGGTATGGTCTCATCTTCTTTTTTTTATTTTAATAATTTGTTATAAAGGTCAATATATTTTAAATAATTTTTATTCATGTCATACAATTCCTCTGCTCTTTGAAGGCAACCTTGGAAAAAAAATCCTTTCCCTTTATTTGTAATATGCTTAATTGCCTCGATAACTGCATTTAGATTACCTGTTTCAACCTTAATACCTGTTTTATCTGTAACCATTTCACTTAAGGCTGTATTATTGTATACAATTGAAGGCGTTCCACATGCCATTGCCTCAATAGGTGTTAAGCCAAATGATTCTTGATAAGAAAGGCAAAGAAGTATATCTGCAACCGAATAAAGTTCTGCGAGTTCAATTTGACTTTCAGTTCGTTTTATACATTTTATTTTGGAAGGAATGTTTTTCGATAATGAATCATTAATTCCAACTAAAATTAGTTGGAAATCAGTAGGCAGCATTTCGGATAATAATATATAATCATCTAACCCTTTCGACTTTATCCAAGTGGTGCCTGAAGCAATTAGAAATTTCTTATCTTTCTCTAAACCATATTTTGCAATAATGTCTAACCTATTATCCTTAGGATTAAAAATATTTAAGTCAATACAATTATATATTGAGGTTATTTTATTTTGAGATAGAAAAGACAATTTTGCAAGATTAGCTACCCAATCAGATACTCCAACAAATGTTAAACTAATGATAGAATTAAATAATTTTTTCTTTAAATTATACTCTCTTCGAGATTTATCAAAAAATAATGACTTAGGATATTTTTTACTTTGAGGACAGTTATTACATTCGGTTTCCCACTTTCTACATTCAACTAGGGTAAAATAAGAACAATGCCCTGTAAATGCCCAACAATCATGTAAAGTCCAAATAACCGGTTTATTAAAATCCTTTAAAAAATTGAATAATAAAGGAATATTCAAATAATAACCATGCATTTGATGCAAATGAATAATATCTGGATTTATAGTCTTAATTTGACTAATTAATTTCAAAGTAGAATACCTCGAACCGTTCAAATGTTCACCAAATAACCGTGTTTTCAATAAATGTATTAGCATCGAAACCTTATTGCCTATCTTAAAAACTTCAGATTGACTTTGATTGTATCCTCTTGCATAAGTTATAAAACTATCGAATCCATTATCCATTGCAACTTGGCCAATTTGTTCCGCAATTCTTCCTGTAGAACCACTGTTTACCTCAATATTAATTTGTAATAGTGATTTATTTCTTTTTGCCATATTCTTGACTAATTAAATCACCTAATTCTGCTGAAGTCATAAACTCTACTTGAGGCCATTTTTCAATAATTTTCTTAAGTAATTGGCTAAGGAATTTTAACCCATTCCCCCTATTATTAACATCTAAAAATCCTATATAATTAACTCTATGTGTGCTAATTATTGCAGGCTTTTCCCATTTGAAAGCATTATCTATTTCATTAATACATCTTGCAACTGGATTATTTATTGATTTATCAGATGGCTCAAATCCACTATTGCGGGTAAGGTAAATCTGACCTAGTTTATTTCTTTTTCCCAACCAATTAAATTGCCAATCAAATTTGCCATTGCCAAGTGGATATTTCTGAACCTTATATCGAGTAAGATATTTTACACCAATTTGGCTTAATGGTAATTCCATACATTTTGGTTCGGGACTTTTTGATGCTATGAAATGTTGGGGTTTATAACCACAAATTTCCTCAAATAACACACCAGCATTCAAAATAACATCCTTATAGAATTCAATATCTGATGGAGATTCTGGATCGAATGCTGCCAAATGTTCTGGTAGCTTTATATTATTAAAAAATGTTGCACCTATGGACCCATGATTAAATCCCAATTTAAGACCTGTATCATCGTTTTTCAAGGCACCCATCCATCGAGCCACATTTAAATGCTCTCTACCATGTAATTGTGGAACAAACAATCTCCTTTTTATACCTTCCAACCAAAGAGAATGAACCATATCATGTTCTGGATATTTTTTACAAGTTTCTGTGAATGGCTCATAATAATACTCCTTAAAATCATTTGATTTAATCTTTTCAAAATTGGGATTAGCTAATAAACACATTGGGGTGAAAACTGGATTTCTGGCTGTAGAATCCTTATAACTAGATAAGACACTAAATAATGAAGTCAAATCAGAATTTGATTCTAGGCTATCAAATTTATTAAAATGCGATGTCTGAAGATTTAATCCTTTCTTCAACATTTCTTCGTAGTCTAATTTACTTCGAGTTCTAATGCTTCCCCAATCATCAGATTCAAATACAACTATCTTTCTTTTAGTTCTCCAACCAAAAAGATTACTCAAGTTTTTCCTAAAACTCATTTATTGGGCATTATAATGTCTAAATAACTTTGAGCAATTTTCTCAAAATTCAAATTTTCTCTAACTTTTATTGCATTTTCCTTTAACAATACTCTCATTGTTTTATCATCAATTAACATTTTAATGGCAGAAGTCAACTCAGAAATATTTCCTGGTTTTACCAAAACTCCGTTAATACCATTTTCAACAATTTCGTTAAACCCATTAAAAGTATCACTTGCTATACAAGCCATTGGTAGTGACATTGCCTCAATTAGTGCATTTGGGAATCCTTCGCTTAAAGAAGGAAGAACAAATATCTCAGCTTCAGATAATTGCAATCCAAAATCACTTAAATGGCCATGAAAAATCACTCTATCAGAAACCCCTAATTCTTTTGTTAAATTTTCCAACTCCGCTTTAAGCGATCCATCTCCAACAATACTTAATTCCCAATCCAAATTATTAACCTTTGCAAATGCCTGAATTAAGAATTTATGTCCTTTTACTTCTTCAAGTCTGCCTACAGAAACAATTCTTTTCTTAGGAGTACAATCAATTCTAGGAATTACATTAACCGGATTATAAATTACTGAAATATTAGTAGCATTTGTTTTCTTTTTAAGAACCTCTTTTGCAAAATTAGATTGAGCTATTATTCCTGTTGCTTTTTTATAATAAATACCTCTCAAAAATTCGCTAATAAAAGGCAGTTTAGCCAAAGGACTCATTCTATCAGATAAAAACAAGGGCAATTTTAAACCAAATAGTGAAAATGCAACAAACGGATTAGTCCATTCACTAAAAGATAAAATCG
>JAUYMZ010000455.1 GCA_030699355.1 Bacteroidota bacterium
GCAGCTTCGCTGCCTCCAAGCCCACGGCCGCTGAAAACAAGCGAGCACCGAGTCATTCAGAGCGATAGCGAAGAATCTCATACTTTTTCCCGGACAGCATTGTTTCAAAATCAGAAGTTTTATTCTATATTTGGAATAAAAAAACGAAAAACAACAGAACAATCTGGTTAAAAGTATAAATTTTAATTAAAAAAATAATATGCTAACTATATCAATTCCATATATTGATAGAAAATAATTGAAAAAAAATCAGTAGTTATTCCTAGAAAAGATTTTATAGCCATTATGGATGAAATAGACGAGTTAGAAGACATTAAGCTTTTTGATGAAGCAAAAAAAACTGACGAACCTTCGATTGATATAGAAGAAGCTTTCAAAATGATTGAAGCAAATCGTAACAAAAAACAATGAATCCTAAATTTAAGGTAAGGCTAAAAATAAGACCAATTAAGGTACTTGAAAAAATTAGCGAGCCTTATTATTCAAATATAAAAGAAGCCATATATAGTCTTGCCGAAAATCTGAGAGAGAAAGAGAAAGAGAAAGAGAAGGAGAAAGAGAAAGAGAAGGAGAAAGAGAAAGAGAAGGAGAAAGAGAAAGAGATTTTTTAGTAGCTACCCTTATTTTGTAGCGCACGAAACAACACCATTTCTTTCATTAAATCAAACGGCATTGGTTCAGCCAAAGGAATTGCACGGAGCCTTTGCCTTGCTTGTAGTTGGGTAGGGCTTTAGAAAATTTTGCATAGCCGTTCGGGGTGGCATAAAAACGCTCTGTTTAATGGTAAAAAGTTATAGAGAAGGGATTATATATAGGAAATAGGATTTTTATATACATAAGTGATTTTTAAATTTAAATAAAACTATACATTTGTGCTATGAAAAATAAAGAAAAACGATTGACTAAAATCCAAAATCAATTTATTTCTGATAATAATAAAATTACGAAATCAAATTTACCACCTCCAATTAAACAAGAATGGATTAATAAAGGTGACCAATTTGAAAAATTTACCATGTACGACTCAAATTACAAAATTATCCCAAGTCTTGAAACAATAGATTCGACCACCCTAATTCATAAATTATAAAATTAAATGCCTAATTGGAATGAAGTTTTAGTTGAAATTCAACGAGAACAAACAAACAACCCCTCAATAAATCCCTTAGACACAGTAAGGAGAAAATACTTAAGTCAAATCTCATTAATAACTGGTCGCAATACCATAGCTTATTATTCTGGTTGGTTGCAAAAACCAACCGACTCAGATACCGCCGTAAACGATAAGGACAAATCTGGGTTTATGCTCACAATTAAAAAACTTGATAGGTCAAAAGGATTGGATAAAGTTTTACATACCCCCGCAAGCTAGTTTCTTTATAAATTTTTCATTTTCGTATGAGTTGAATTTATCATATAATGTGTTTCTATTTACATTTTCTAAAGAACCAAAAAACCTTTTCCACCCATAGCTAAACAAGGTGAAGATAAAAATTTGTATATTTACTAAGATTTTGTTGTTGGACAATAGTAGCATGATATAGAAAAATAATTTTGGTAAAAATTGATTATTAATAATAACAAAACAGATATATTTTCACAAAAGTTAATTCGCCTTTAAACAAATGAAACTACCCAAATACCAATTATCATCTAGTGATAAATTGTTAACCTTTGAATTTATTAGCGAAGGCAACAAAGGAATGATACACAAAATAGTAAAATATCAAGCTACACACTATAAAAACATCTACAATCTTGCTTTTGGCGACAAAGACTATTCAACAGGCGATATTGATGACACATCCATATCCAACAATGGTGATAGTGAAAAAGTATTAGCCACTGTAGGGTCGACCCTCTATGCATTTACTGATAAATATCCTGACTTCTGGATATATGCTACTGGTAGCACAGTTGCTAGAACTCGATTATATAGGATGGGAATTACAAAATTTTATTCGGAAATTGCAATTGACTTTGAAATTTTAGGTGAGCGAAATGATGATTGGGAACCATTTCAAAAAAATTCATCCTATGGTGGATTTTTAATTAAACGTAAAAAGAATTAAGTATTATATTTGAACCTATAAAAATTCGAATGATGAAAATAATAAACGAATTAAAAAAACGAAATATCCCAATCGTTAAGATTGACAAATCGTTAAACAAGTATGATGACATCATTATATTTCCAGAGAAACTAGACAAAGCAAATAAAAAACTAACAAAGTCTGGTCTTCCAAAACAATGGAATAAATAATTAATTATTTTTTACTCCCTACCCTCATTCTCCCATACCCTAAACAATACCATTTCTTTCATTAATTCAAACGGTATTGGTTCAGCCAACGGGAATTGCACAGAGCCTTTGCCTTGCTTGTATTTGGATAGGGCTATGGAAAATTTTGTATGACCACTTGGGGTGGCATAAAACCCAATATGATTTTTAAAGGCAGCAAAATAAACGAGGGGCTTTCCGTTTAGTTTATAAGCTGGCATACCATAACTAAAATGCTCTATAACATCGGGAGCATTGTCTACTATTATTTTCCTAATTTGTTTTAAAATAGCTTGTACTTCGAGGGGAAAACTGGCTATATAATCGTTTACTTGTTGCATCTCTTTTTCCTGTTTTGGTTCGAACCTAAATATTTAAACTTTTATGTGTTTCCATTTGCCTTTTTTAAAGAACCAAAGAGCAATGATGGCATGCAAAGAATGGCAAAAAGCAATGCTTATGAAAACTCCAAGAATCTCCATTTGCATAGGAATGGCGAGGTAATAAGCCATAGGAATTTCGAGCAAAATAAATACACCAATGTTTATAAACATGGGTGTTTGGGTATCGCCAGCGCCGTTAAAAGATTGTGTCATAACCATGCCAACGGCAAAAAATACGTAACCTAATACAATTATTCGCAGGCCAGTGGAGGCAATATTTTGCACTTCTTCGCTGTTGGTAAACCATTGCGCTAAATAGTTGCCAAACACCAAGTAAATAAAGGTTATAATAGATAAAAAAATTACATTGTAGCGAGCAGTTAACCATACCGAAAGCACGGCACGTTTTATCTTTTTGGCCCCCAAATTTTGCCCTACCAAAGTAGAAGCAGCACCTGCCAATCCCCAAGCAGGCATTAAGCTAAATATGAGTATTCTAAAGGATATGGTAAAGCCCGCCACGGCCGCATCGCCAAAGCTTGCGGTAATTCTAGTAAGGGCAATCCATGCGGCAGAATCTATTAAAAACTGCCCCATACCACCCAAAGAAATCTTCATAATATTGTACATAATATCCCATTGCAAACGCATGTTTTCTCTGAGTATTTGCAACCTATGTTTGCCATTAAACAAATGATATAATTGATACAACACGCCTATGGTTCTGCCAATACTGGTAGCCCAAGCCGCACCAGCTAAACCCAACCCTTCAATGTTGCCTATCCCAAAAATTAGAATGGGGTCTAATACGATATTAAATCCGTTGGCAATCCATAGGGTTCGCATGGCTAAATGTGCCTGACCAGCGCCTCTAAAAGCGCCGTTTATTAAGAACAAAAGCATGATAGAAACATTACCCGCAAAAATAATTTGCGTATAAGGAACGCCCACAGCCAATACAGATTCGCTG
This sequence comes from Bacteroidota bacterium, assembly GCA_030699355.1. GTDB lineage: Bacteria > Bacteroidota > Bacteroidia > UKL13-3 > UKL13-3 > B1. The sequence goes on from JAUYMZ010000455.1 coordinate 3,635, forward strand.
GCGCCCATAAGCACCAAAATATCGCGGGCAAATACAAATCCCAAAATACCCATTAAGAGCGAAATACCTCCACCAAAAACCAACAATTGAAACGTAGCACTTCCGGCCTCTTTATAATTGTGCTCGCCAAACCTTCTAGCCACCAAAGCTGTGGCAGCCATGCTAATTCCCACACCCACTGCATAAACAATTACGATTACCGCTTCTGTTAAGCCAACGGTTGCCACGGCATTATCGCCCAATCTGCCTACAAAAAAGATATCTACCACAGCAAATAAAGATTCCATAATCATTTCCAAAATCATGGGAACCGACAATAAAAAAATGCCCGCCTTAATATTGATTTTAGTAAAATCTTCCTCCTTGCCTTGCAAGGCTTGCTTCACTAATTGTATAAACTTTTTCATAGGTGAATTTGAGGGAACTAATATACAATTTCATGATTAAACTAATGCGGCTTCTTTGTAAATCTACTTTGAGAATTTAATAAGTTGGCAAAGTTTATTTGTAAAGCCTAAATAATCACTAAAAATTTATTGAGGTTTTTGAACCTATGAAAATGGGTTTATGATTTTAATTTTGTTATCAATAATTTGCCCATTATTCATATCTTCTGAGTAAAGTATGCCACAACTGCACTCAATAGCGGCTGAAATAATAAGGGAATCATAAAATGAAAAACCATTCTGTTGAGATATTCTACAAGCATCTAAAATTGTCTTATAAGAATTTGTATGAAGATAATTATTTTGGCAGGATTCTTATACAGATTTTACTGAATCAATTGGCTTCATCTCTGCTAAATTTAAATCCTTTGGTATCATTATATTTTTAATTCCCTTTCTCCGTTTACAAAATTTAACTCCCCCCTTCGATGCCAATAAGTCTTCACAGTTTTTAAATTAAGTCGAATATTAGCACTTGAAAGTTCAATGCTTGCAGTACTATCATTAATTTCAATATGTTCAATGTTAAATAAATCAGTATTATTTACCCTACAAAACGCTTTACCGAGGGTGTAAATTAAACTGTGTCAAAGTTAATTAATAAGACTAACTTTATAGACACATAAACATGAAAAAAACAAACAAATCTTTTGAGTTTGATTACGAAGAAGTAAAGAACAAAGCCCT
>JAUYMZ010000457.1 GCA_030699355.1 Bacteroidota bacterium
TTAATGTTTTATGAATATGGGTTCAAAACTAGTTTTGAACCCATATTCATAAAACATTAAAATGGGCACTGCTATAAATGAGCGGTGCCCTTTTTGTTCCTCAAATATTATTTTCTATACATTACTTCTTTAATAGCCTTGGTTGTTCTTGCCACATCTGGTAAAAACTCTTGCACAAAAGTTGGAGCATAACCCAAGGGAGTATCTTGCGTACAAATTCTATGTACCGGTGCGTCTAAGTAATCAAAAGCTCTTTTCTGAACCATATAGGTTATTTCTGTAGAGATAGATGCCAAAGGCCAAGCTTCTTCTACAATAACCAAGCGATTGGTTTTCTTTACACTTTCTATTACCGTATCATAATCTATTGGGCGAACGGTCATTAAATCTATTACCTCGCAGCTAATGCCTTCTTGAGCCAATTCTTCTGCTGAAGCCAAAGCTACTTTTAAGATTTTACCAAATGAAACAATGGTAACATCTGTTCCAGGTCTTTTAACTACCGCTTTTCCAATGGGGATTAAATATTCTTCCTCTGGCACTTCTCCTTTGTCTCCATACATTTGCTCGCTCTCCATAAAAATAACGGGGTCGTTATCTCTGATGGCAGATTTTAGCAAACCTTTTGCATCGTATGGATTGGCAGGAACAACTACTTTTAAACCCGGACAGTTGGCATACCAATTTTCGAAGGCCTGACTGTGTTGTGCACCTAATTGTCCGGCACTACCGGTTGGTCCGCGAAACACCATTGGTATATTAAATTGACCACCACTCATTTGGTACATTTTAGCGGCTGAGTTGATAACTTGGTCTATGGCAACCAAGGAAAAGTTGAAGGTCATAAATTCTATCACCGGACGTAAGCCGTTCATGGCTGCGCCTACACCAATACCTGCAAAGCCAAGTTCTGCGATGGGTGTATCAATAATTCTTTTTGCCCCAAATTCGTCGAGCATACCCTGACTAACTTTGTAAGCACCGTTATATTCAGCAACTTCTTCGCCCATTAAAAACACGTTTTCGTCTCTGCGCATTTCTTCACTTAAGGCTTCGCGTAAGGCTTCTCTAAATTGTATTACTCTCATGGATTGATTTTAAAAGAACCGCAAAAATAGTTGCTATTGGCTTATATCAAAGTTTATTGTGATTTTTTTATTTTGAGAGTAAAAAAAATGACCTAAAAAAGTTCTCTTTCTATGTATATGCAACTTTGTAGTCGTTAAAATTGATTTAATAATTGAATACATTATATTTGATTTAAATCTGTTTAGCATATGAAAAAATCAGTTTTCCTTTTTTTATTTTTGATTCCTATGACCTTATTTGCCCATCATTTAAACGGAGGTTATATTAGCTTGCGTTGGCTTTCAGGGAACAAATATGAGTTAAGTGCTAAGTTAGTTAGAGAGTTTGGATATGCCTATGGCTCTGATTTAAGAATAACTGTAGGTGTTTTTGAAAAAGGCACTAATGCCTTAAAACAGCAAATTCCGATTGATTTAAATAAATTAACAGCTGATACTTTATCCTTACCTAAGAACTGCGGAACAGCAGATCCTCGACATATTGTAGAGGATTATAAAAAAGAGATAAGTTTTGATACCAGTGTTATGAATAACCTGAAAACATATTATTTGAGTTATCAAAGATGCTGTAGGCCATCTGGATTGGCTAATATTAGTTTTTCTGGCGACATGGGTATGTGTTTGTATGCTGAGATTCCTGCTCCAGGATTTCTGAAAAATAGTAGTCCAACTTTGGCTAAGTTTCCTTACTTAGGAACTGTATTAAACAAACCTTTTCAGTATTCGCTTGCGTTCCAGGATGCCGACCAAGACAGCTTACGTTATTCATTAGTTACACCATTAAAAGGTTGGCTTGATAAAGATAATCCTACTTCGAACATACCTTTAGCTGGGCCATATTCTGAGGTGGCTTATAACCCTGGTTATAGCTTGGCAAACATGCTGGGAGTAGCGCCGCAGAACCGACTAAAAATTGATTCATTAACAGGAATGTTGAGAGCGGTTCCAGAGAGGGAAGGGAAATATACAATTGGGGTTTTGGTGGAAGAGTTTAGGGGTGGAGAAAAAATAGGAGAAACACGACTAGATTTACTGATGTTTGTTTTTCGAAATTGGAATCGAGATTTAACCTTATCTGTGGTAAACGAATTAGGTTCAGCCATAACAGATGATACCTTGTATATTGGTAGCCAAGATAGTTTGTTTATAGGGGCTTATGCCCAAGCTTCTTTGGATTCTACTTTTATTTATTTCAGTTTTCCTAATGAATCCATAGATACATTTTCTTTTAAACCCAATTATGTGCCCAAAAAAGGCAACTGGCGCAGGGTAAATTCTAGTTTTTATTGGAAAGGGAATTGTGATTTTAATAGGGGAGAAGCACCCATTGTTTTAACGGTTACAGCAACAGACAATGGTTGTTTGCAGCCAAATACTTTAAGTAAAACCTTCTTTTTAAAAACCAGTCAATCTCCCAAAATTGTTGGTCCAACACAAGTATGTGCCGGCGATAACTTAGTGCGATTTTCATTGCCCGAGTCACTTGCTGCAAACAGTTATACTTGGTTGCTGCCAGATTGGATAAAAGGCCAAAGTACCAGCAATTCTATTCTCGTAAATTTTGAACCTAAAGCATACAGAATCGGTACTATTCAAGTAACGGGAAATAATGGGTGCAATCAAATTACAAGTTCCTCTCATAGCGTTATGGCAACCAATAAACCTGATCCACCAATCATAAATTTTACCGGACTAAACATTCATTCAAATGTGCCTGTTGGAAATTATTGGTTCAAAAATGGATTAATGCTTGTTGGTGAAGTGAAAGATTATCTAACCGTTAGAGATAATGGTTTTTATACCTGTATTCTAAACTACTATGGATGCAAGTCGGATCCCTCAAATGAAATTAAACATACCGTAAGTTTGGATGAAAAATTTAAGCAAAATGAGTGGTCGGTTTTCCCAAATCCTTTTAGCAGCGAATTGCATGTAAGTTTACCTGCCAACTGGAGCTCCGCAGAATATGTTCTCACAAATTCTCTTGGACAAACGCTCCTTATAGGCCAACTATACCCAAATCAATCTATTTCAACAGAGTTTCTAATCCCCGGATTGTATAATCTTCAAATCAAAAGCAGTAGAGGGCAATTGCATAGGAAGCTTATTAAATTATGAAGTATGAATTATGAATTATGAAAGAATTTCATAAACAACCTCTATTCATAATTCATAATTCATAATTCATAATTCATACTTCATACTTCATACTTCAAACTTCATAATTTCTACCATTATTAACTTAATGTTAAATAATTAATAAAAAATTGCTAAGTTTGTTAGGTGCTTAGTAAAGAGAGAAATAAAATTTTTGTGTGGCGTTTTTTTATGCTGGCAGTATTGGTTGTGTTTTTACTTAAAGCACAGGCGGAGCGCCCAGTAAATGCGCATAAAATTGATGTATATGGTCATGTTTTTCTCTGCCAAACAAAGGTTTCTTATCCATCATTAGTATATCCCATCGCCCGCAAACAAGTGGAAGATATATTGGTTCAAACAGATAAAAACAGCTTGCTCCAATTAAAAGAAGACATGGATTCCTTTGCTGCTACTTGGCAAATGGACGATTTAGCTTTTATACTTTTTACGCAAAAGGTGGCCCGTTATTTTTATGCCGACCCAAACTTGGCGAAGCTGTTTCAATATCAGTTGTTAAAAGAAAAAGACTATAAATTATTGTTGGGATTTAACCCAGAGCAGCTTACTGTATATGGCCGTTTTTTATACGATTTGGCCAACGTTGCCGAAGTTAGCTATCATAATGTAACTTATGCTGATTTATCCTTTAGCCAAAATTTAGCCTTGTGCGAAGAAGAGCTTGTTGCCAACACAAATGGCACCAAGAATTTGGAAATTAATCAGCATAAAGCGCCGTTGTTTAATGCGTTACAAACAAGCTATTCTTTTCAAACCGAATTTAAAGGAATTAGTTACAGCTTTGTAGGCACTTTAAACCAGAGTTTAATTGCTTATTATCGCGATTTACCCAGCATTTCCTTCGGAGAAATTTATCTTAATTATCACTTGTCTGATTTGGCTTACAAACAAATTATAGGTGATTTGAAAAAAGCGGTAAAAGGCATGTCGGCCCGCGGGCAATTGGATTTTTTATTGCACTTTACCCAAGTAGTTATTCCTTACCAAACAGATAAATCCTTGGTTGGTAGAGAAAAGTTTGCCTTTGTAGAAGAAGTTTTAGGAAATAAAGCCGGAGATTGTGAAGACAAATCCATCTTGTTTGCTTACCTCGTAAAAGAAGTATTGCAACTGCCAAGTTTAGCATTGGTATATGTGCATCAAAATCACTTAAACGTGGCAGTAGCCGTAAGCGGAGCTCAATACAACTTTATACATAACAACCAAAAATACATTATTTGCGAGCCTTCAGGACCAGGTCTTCAGGCAGGAGAAAATGTGTACGATTGGAAAAATGCCAACATTGTGGCTTGGTAGTATTATTTCTTTGGACCTTTGGGTTGTAAGGGTCTAATTTCCAAATTTACGGTATGGAAGTTATCTGGCGTCTCCAATGCTTGCACCATCATTAAAGCAACGTCTTCGGGCATCAACATATAATCGTGTGGTTGTATACCCGGACTATTTCTAAAAAAATCTGTTTTGGTAGAACCAGGATACACGCAAGTTACTTTAATTCTAAAATCCCTTACTTCTCTAAACAAAGACTCGCTCAAACCTTTTACGGCCCATTTGGTAGCACAATAAGCACTCACCATGGCCATACCTTCCAAAGCAGCGGTAGATGCAATGTTGATGATATGTCCGTACTGCGATTTTTTCATTTGAGGCAAAACCTCCTTTAAACAATAAAACATGCCATGAATATTGGTATTAAACATTTGGTGCCACTCTTCTTCAGGCACATTTTCCAAATACCCAAAATAACCCAAGCCAGCATTGTTTACCAATACATGCACCTCATCTACTTGCTTGTAAATATGCTCAAAGGCCAATTTTACAGATTCACTGCTTTGCACATCACAAGCAATAAAATGAAATTGCTCATCATCCATATCCGCAGCCACGGTTCTACCCAAACCAAAAACACGCATACCCTTAGCCAATAATTGCTTGCACAACGCATGCCCAATCCCCTTACTTACCCCGGTAACAACCGCTACTTTATTTTTTAGTTCCATGTTTTCTTAAATTAAATTATGAATTATGAATTATGAGTTATGAATTAAAAATTACGAATCATTACTGTTCGGAGAAATCTTACTACAGACATAGAGATCCTTCGCTCCACTGTGTTACGCTCAGGATGACAATATTTTAGATATAACAGGCATGGG
>JAUYMZ010000006.1 GCA_030699355.1 Bacteroidota bacterium
ATAGCTAATTTTTCCATCAAAACTCTCTTGTTGCAAGTGTACCAATTCTTCTAATAAATCATTTACTAAAATCCATTCGTAGCGCGGAGCAGGCATTTTAGCAAAACTACTAAACTCTGTGGCTAAATCACTAAGGGTATCAATTTGGGTAATGAGGGTTCTGGTTACCCGCTTAAAGGTTTCTGGTAGTTTGGGCGATTGATCATTCCAAGCTCTTTCTAAATGTTGTACGCTTAACTTCATGGGTGTAAGCGGATTTTTAATTTCATGGGCAATTTGCCTGGCAATATCTCTCCAAGCACCTTCCCGCTCGCTCATTGCAAGCTTTTCTGCACTTTCTGACAGCTGGTCTATCATCAAGTTGTATTGTTTAACCAACTCCCCAATCTCGTCATTTCGATTCCAATGTATGGGCTCGTTTTGTTTTCCAAAGGTAGTTTTGGCCATTTGTTGCTGAACCAACATCAATGGGTAAGATATATTTCTAGATACAACCCATGCAATTAGTCCAATCAAAATAAACAATAAGGCATATAAATTTATAAACCCAACTATCAAACTAGAAATTTCGGAATTTAAATCAACGTTTTGATAAAAATTAGGCAACTGAACATAGCCCAACAAGCTTCGGTTTTTGCCAAAAACTGGCACATAAGCACCCGTATAAACAAAGGTGGCAATAGATTCTTTTTGCACAAATTGCGACTCCCTTAAATTATACAAATGATAATAGGCATTGGCATCCATAAGTGGAGCAACAATCCCTTCAGTGTATACTTTTTTAATCGTTGAGCTTAGCATTTCACCTTGTGCACTAAAAAAAGTAATATCGGTATTATAAAAATCTGCTATTTGGTTAATGCTTGCTTCGGCGTCGGTTTGTTTGTTGTTAAAGTTAATTTCCTGACTTTCATTTTCGATGGCACTCACCACACTCCTGAGTTTTTTAACCAATTTATCTTCCTGCCTGATAGCGTTTTGTTTACTTATAAAATTAATGGTAAAATAAGCCGTGCTACCCAAGGTTAGAAAAACAATCAATACAATTCCAAGCTGAATACGCGTTCTAATTAAAGATAAATCAGCTTCCTTCAACAACATTATTTTATTTATTTGGGTCTGAACCCATAAACCTAAAGGATGCTTTTTGATAAAATGTAATTTCATCCACCTATTGTTAAATAAGGTATATACAAAAATTAGGATGATTAAAATAAAGGTGAAGAAAGTAAAAGATAAGGAAAATAAGCCCAAGGGTTCAAACCATGCCGGAACTTTTCTGCTCACGATAACATACAATTGTTCGTTTTCTTTAAACAATAAATGGCTGTATCCATTTTCTTCAAACAAGCCGCTTTTGCCTGCAATATCATCAAAGGTAAAGGTTGTTCTATAGGCATATTCCCCACTCTGACTCAGTAATCTCATATCGCGGTATAAGGCAAAAGAATAGTACTTATTTTTATTGTGGTTGTTGCGTATTCCGTCAATCAATAACTCATCAAAGCGGGTTTCATCTTGCAAAAGTTTAGGCTGTAAATGAATATAAAAATAACCCATTAAACCATCTTCATTTCTAACCACAAACTTCCCCAAATACCCTTTTAAATAAGCGTTATTTTTAAGGAATTTAAAATATTGGTTCATGGTAGTACTACCCAAGTTTTTATAGATATAATCTACCTGCCTATAATTATATATGTTTTTAGTTTTAAAATGCGAGTGGTTGGCATCAAAATCATATACTGTAATATCATATTTACCCAAATAACCAGAAAAATATAGTTGGCGAAGCTTCTTCACCATTTGAGATTTATAGGCTATGGGGTTAGAATAATAACTACTTAAAATTTTCTCCGAAACAATTTTCTGTTCAACTTCTTCTAAAAAATATTCTGCATTTACATCATTCTGACTCACCAATTTTGAGGCATATAAAAACCTGCTTTCTTCCTCTTCTATACTGCTGTAATGGTATATAGAAACAGATGTGATAACACTCATTAGCAATACAAATAGAAAATACCGTTGAAAGCGTTTTAAATGAGGAACAGCAAACCTTTGATATACAAAAAACATCCCCAAGAGTATACTACTAGAAACGGTATAAGAACTATTCCTTTCAAATAATGATACTACCAAAAAGGGATGTAAAAAGAAAAATACCAATCCTACAATTAAGAATTTCTCATAAAACAATAGCGATTTATGCATCAATAAAAAATACCACTTTTTAAATAATTGAAAGCTCAATACCAGCAACAAAAAAGCCAATAACAAACCCAACATGGTGTATTCATTAATGCTGTATATATTCTTTATATCAAACGAAATTTGAGAGTCGAATACCAAACTTTTAATACTGTCAAAACACGCATCTGATAATACAATGCATAGCCACGACATGAGCAATAATTGTAAAATGAGCAGTATTTTCGTCGCCTTTACCTTTAAGCTAACTTGCTTTATTAGGCTAAAATACCATAGGATTAAACAAGCAGCTACAATAAAATCTCCCAAAGATGGATTGTAAATAGACGAGGCATATATCTCCGGCCCAAATAGCTTTTGATTGTATATAAAAACTGGCCACTTATTAACCAACATCAACCAGCGTGCTGTTTGCGAAAAAACAATAAAAATAAGAGAGCCTATTATAAAGTGCTTTCGAATAATTTCTTTACACAAAAGGTGAAACAACCAAATACAAATAAGCAAATTAAGGATGATAAATAACCTCAGCCATTGCGGGGTAATTTTTGGAAAACCAAATATTTGAATAGAGCACAAATAATTACCCTTTCTATCAAATAAATCCTGAAAATCTTTTATAGGAGATGGACTAAATAAGGCTGAACCTAAAAAACTTAAATCACTGTTTATGTGATTTTGTATGTATTGGTTTTGAAATTGATAATTGGTTTTTAACTGATAAAAAATCGCAACCTTATAAGAGTTTTGCTGTAAAAAGGTAACCAAAAAAGACCCATTATTGGTATTTAAATAAAAGAATCCAGGCTTAAGGGCAGGCAAATATTTTACAGAATTGATGCTGTTGTTTGTCCACAACACCAAAGTATCTTGCCTAAATAAATGAATAATTACCTTTTGTTGTTTGGCAAGTTCTAAGTAATCTGTCCATTTTCTGGTAATTTGAGCTGTATCCTGCAATACTTGATACATCAAATCTTTGCATTCAGCTTCTTTATCTAAAACTACTTGCTGAATATGTTCATAGTTATTTTGTGCTTGTAGCTCTGTGTCTTGTAAAATACCATACTCTGTGCCCAATAGCGACATTAAAATCACCAAACTAATGCTTAGCCAAAGTGCATATTTAAAGGTATTATTCAAGGTTACCCATTTATTAAAAAAGCCAATTCTTTAGCACCATGTTTCTTTTTCAAGATAATTACAAACGTAATCTGCAATGCCATCCTCTATGCTGGTAAACGATTTTGTATAACCCACATTTTTCAACTTATCCATGCTTGCCTCCGTAAAGTATTGGTAGGCGTCTCTAATGTCTTCTGGAATAGGGATGTAATTTATTTTTACAGGTTTATCCAAAGCCTTAAATATAGATTTTGCTAAATCATTCCAGGTTCTAGCTTGGCCTGAACCTAAATTATATATTCCACTATGGGTTCTGTTGTGCAAGAGAAAAAGACATACATCACATAAATCTTTTACATAGATAAAATCTCGCATTTGTGCGCCATCAGCATAATCTGGTTTATGCGATTGAAATAATTTTACTTCTCCTGTATTTTTAATTTGATGATATGCATGATACACCACACTTGCCATTCGGGCTTTGTGATATTCATTCGGACCATAAACATTAAAAAACTTTAAGCCAACCCAAAAATAAGGCCTGTTTTCTTGGGTTAATATCCATTTATCAAAATCATTCTTAGACCTACCATAAGGATTTAAAGGCTGCAATAAATCCAATTTAGATTCGTCGTCTGCGTAACCCATTTCGCCGGCACCATAAGTTGCCGCACTAGAAGCATAAACTATGGGAATTCCTTCGGCAGCACATCTTCTAAATAACTCTTGGCTGAATCTAAGATTTAATTCTTTAAATATCTCTTCGTCTTTTTCTGTAGTATCGGTGCGGGCGCCAATATGAAACACAAATTGCACTTCATGGGCATGTTCATCCATCCAAGAAAAAAACTCGGTTCGGCCCACTTTTGCTGTATATTTTTTACCCTGTAAATTAAGTGCTCTTGCAGGTAATTCATTAAAATCGTCGACTAAAATTAAATCATTAAACTGGTTTTCATTGAGTAATGAAACCAAGCAACTGCCAATGAAACCCTCTGCTCCTGTAACGATGATCATAATTTTTGAATAAAAAACGAAAGTACGGAAACAGAAAGAGAAAGAGAAGTATAAACGAATAAAGAAAGCTTAATTTTACTCTCCGTAGTATTCTACAAAATTGTTCTCAGTTTCTATAAGCTTCACACAATGCAACTTACCGTTTTCAATTTGAGGAGAAATAATGTCCCAAACAGCAACCACAATATTTTCGATAGATGGCATCATGTTTTGCAAAAAAGGCACATCTTCATTTAAATTCTTATGGTCTAATTGCTCTGTAACCGAATCTTTAATAATGGTTTTCAATTTCTTTAAATCCATTACCATGCCTGTTTCTGGGTCGGCAATTCCTTTAATGGTTACAAAGAGTTCAAAATTATGTCCGTGGTAATATTTATTAGAACATTTACCAAAAAAAGCCTCGTTTTCGGCTTCTGTCCAGTTTTTGTTGTACAATTTATGAGCAGCATTAAAACGCTCTCTTCTGGTAATATAAACTATTTTCTGTTTTTCAGCCATGTAGCTTTTCAAAATTCGCCCGCAAATATATCCATTTTAAGGTTTATAAAACAAACTTTTTGGTTCAAACCGAACAACTAATATTCATTATTGGCATGAACCAAAATATTTGGGGCATAACAAATTTCTTCTGATGCAGGCAAACGGTTGATAATTTGCAGCGACTTAAGGTCGTTTAAAATAGACAATAACTGTATTTCATCTATCTCTTCAGAATAGGCGTATTCTAGTTCACTAAACCATTGTTTGGCATCTGCCAATTTAAGTTGATAACGCCAAGCCACCATGCTTGTGGCCTCTTCTTCTTTAAACTTTAGCTCGTAGCAGCTTTTGTTTACAATATCTAAAACCGTTGCTATTAAATCGGACTCATTTTTAATAAATTCATCGGTTGCCACTACTGCAAAGCAAGGCCATGGAGTGCTGCATTCGCCTAAATACCTAAACTCACCGCTGTCTACCAAAGGTTTTGTCATGTATTTTTCCCACATAAAAACTTGGGCTTCATTGGAAGCTAAAGCTTTTCTTGCTCCTTCCATATTGCCTACCAATAAAAAATCTTTGGAAGCATCAATGCTCAAACCCAAATTGCGGGCATTTACAAACGACATTAAATGTGAGCCTGAACCAAACCTACTAATGGCGTAAGTAGCTCCTTGTATTTCACTTAAGCTTTTGATATGGCTATGAACGCCAGTATAAATACCCCAACGTAAAGGTGAATTCACATAAAACTGCACAATTTTACTTGGGTTTCCATTTAATATGTCGGCTACAATACCTTCTGTTAAGGTAATGGCTAAATCTAATTCACCATTCCTTAGGGCATTGCACATGGCACCTGTTCCACCCGGAACGTCTTGCCATTCAATTTCTATCCCTTCTTGAGAGAAAATTCCATTCTCATTGGCTAAATGCCAAGCAAGGTTAAAATGTTCTGGAACACCTCCTACCCTTACTTTCTTTTTCATGCTTGTTTGATCCAGTAAATCCATCATATTTGATTACAAAATTAGCTAACAGAAATCTTTAAAAAATGATTTAATACATGAAAATTTTTGGTTCAAACCGAAAGAAAAAAGGGAGGTAAAAAACTACTCTGGTTTTACACCATCTGTTTCATCGAGTATAATAATTCGATTTTCTTCATTCACCACAATTTTTCTTTTCTTGGCCACACTGAGGGCACGCTCAATGGCTACATTAATATCATACCCTAGCAAAAGGATAAAGGTGTTAATATAAATAAGCATCATTACTACCAAAAGAGCTCCAATAGAACCATATAACTTATTATAAGAATTGAAATGATTAATATATTGAGAAAATCCATAAGTGGTAAGCAAAATAATGCAAGTAGCACTGATGGCACCTACACTAAAGAAATTTAATTTTCTATGTCGTGAGGGTGCATAGTAATAAATGGCGCTTACAATGCCTAAAACAATAAATCCAGCCACCAAAATATTAAAGCCTGCTATAAGGGTTGGTATGGTGGAACTGGGAAAATATTTAACTTTTTCTAGGTAAGAAATTAATACCGTACCCACGGTAACCATTAATACCGAAACCAATATCAATACGGAAATAAACAATGACAAGCCTATGGCCAATAAACGCTGTTTCCAGAAAGGCCTGGTCTCATCTTCGTAGGCAAATTTATTTAGTAAATCCATTAAATTATGGAATCCACTTGTTGAAAAAAACAAAGCAGAAAAAAAACCTATCGACAATAATCCGCTGCGTTGATTTTTCAAAATATCGGCTAAGGTTTCTTTTAAAACCTCATAGGTACTTGGCGGTATGGCTTGTGCAATAAAAAACAATATTTCATCGGGATT
>JAUYMZ010000017.1 GCA_030699355.1 Bacteroidota bacterium
GAGTTTTTACGCCTTTTATGTTATTGGATTAGATTTTGATAGTTTTGCCTCAGAAGGAGGAACTCCTTATTTTAACAAATCGCTACAGATTGCAAATTTGGCCCAACAAACCAGCGCTAGAGCCGGCTGGAAGCCATTTGAAAGAAGCATTAGAACGCGATATAATTTAATAGATAATATCTTAAACGAACGATTTAGGCCTTTAAGAAATGCCTATTATATTTATCACCGAAAAGCCTTAGACCAATTTGCAAAAGACCCTTTTCAAGGCAGAAAACAAATTATGTTGGCCCTTGAACAAGTGAAGAAAGTATTTAAAATTTCGCCCAATACAGTAATGCTTTTGGTGTTTTTTGATGCGAAAAGCGATGAGTTAGTTAATATTTTTAAAGGGGCTGAACCTATTGAAAAACCCAAAGCAATAGAGATATTGAGCGAAATAAATATTGCAAACATTAGTAAGTACGAAAAAATAAAATCATAAAAATATAGATTCATGTTGAACCAACACCACCACGTAGAAGAACATTTTAGCGGTAGCGAAATGGTTAGAGATGCCGTAATAGGCATGAGCGATGGATTAACTGTGCCATTTGCATTAGCAGCTGGATTAACAGGTGCGGCGCAAGGAAATGATATTATTATAACTGCTGGTTTAGCAGAAATAGTTGCTGGTAGTATTGCCATGGGTTTGGGTGGTTATTTAGCTGGAAAAACAGAAATAGATCACTATGCAAGCGAGCTAAGAAGAGAATATTTAGAGGTTGAATTATATCCTGAAAAGGAAAAGCAAGAAGTTAGAGATGTGTTTGAAGAATATGGCTTAAGTAAAGCCTCTACCGAAGCAATTGTAAACGAGCTTTCGCAAGACAAAGACAAATGGGTTCAATTTATGATGCGTTATGAATTGGGACTTGATAAGCCAGATATTAATAGAGCACGCGAGAGTGCACTTACCATTGGAATTTCATACATTATAGGTGGAATAGTACCTTTAAGTGCGTATTTCCCTATATTTACAAGCAATGCGCAAGACGGATTATTTTATTCTTGTATCATTACTGCTATTTGTTTGTTCGTTTTTGGTTATTTTAAAACAAAAATTATTGGTCAGCCGCCACTTATGGGCGCCATAAAAACACTTTTTATAGGAGCCATTGCCGCATTTGCAGCTTATACAATTGCTAGATTAATTGGTGGATAATTATATATTTGTAGCAAACTCAATCGAATGGTTAAAAAATTACTCTTTATCGTTTTTCTTTCAATTTCTTTTTTAGCAAGCAGTATTGCGCAAAATCCCAGTACCGTAATTGGAGAAATTAATAATGGTGTTTTCGAATTAAACGAGCACCAATCTTCTTTGGTAAAAGCCTTTGAATGGACATTTAGAGATGGAACCAAGGTGGTAGATTTAAAAATAGAACAATTGGGAAATAGCTATTTTGTTATTGCCACTTGTGCCTACCAAGGTAGAAAAAAAACAGCAGCCTTAGATTTGGAGCAAGTAGGAATTAGCTTTGTTTTAAGTGAAGATGCACAGTTTAAAATTTGTTCTGCAGTGGCTTGTGAAACCTGTAAATTCTTTTTAGAAAACAGTAAAATTGTTGCTTGTAAATGCGAAGAAACCGGCACCATTAGCAATCATTGTCATTACAAATCATTACCTGGTACCGGTTTTTATGCCAATTTACAAAGAGCAATAAAATTGAAGAAAGACTAACGTTCGCCAAGAAGCGACATAGGTCTAAATTTCTTGCCGTGTTTTAATTCGAATTTATGAATAGCATGTTTTTGAATATGCTCCATGGCATCATCAATTGAATCTGTAATTAATAAGTATTCTTTTAATTCGTTTTCCGAAACAGTTTTTTCATTAATCATCTCTTGAATCAATTCGATTAATTTTTTCCAGTATGATTTCCCGAATAAAACTACCGGGAATTCTTTAATTTTCCCTGTTTGAATCAAGGTAAGTGCCTCAAACATTTCATCCATGGTTCCCCAACCTCCGGGCATAATAACAAAGCCATAAGAGTATTTTACCAATAAGGTTTTACGTACAAAGAAGTAATGAAAATCTACCCATTTATGGAGGTAGGGATTTTCTTTTTGTTCGTGCGGTAATTCAATATTACAACCAATACTAAGGCCATTATTTTCAAATGCTCCTCTGTTGGCTGCTTCCATAATTCCGGGTCCACCGCCTGTCATAACCCCAAAACCTAAATCGCTTAATCGGGCGCCAATTTCTCGGGCTTGTTGGTAATAAACATGATCTTCTTTAAATCGGGCACTTCCAAATACGGTAATACACGGACCTAAAAAGTGCAGTTTTCTGAAGCCTTTAATGAATTCTAGTAGAACCTTACATGTGAAAACAAATTCGTTCCAACGGGAGCGAGGTCCTTCTAAAAATCTTCGTTCGCTTTGGCTGTACTTCTTTCTAAAGTTTTTTAATTCTTCTGCTGTCATATGGTATTTAAATTATAGTAATTGATTGGCAAGGTCTGCTAAGGCAGAACGTTCGCCTTTTTCTAATGTTATGTGAGCGTAAAGTGAATTTCCTTTAAGCCTGTCAATCAAGTAGGATAATCCATTTGATTGTGAATCAAGATAAGGGGTATCAATTTGAAAAACATCCCCTGTAAATACAATTTTACTTCCTTCTCCGGCCCTGGTAATAATTGTTTTTACTTCTAGCGGAGTTAAGTTTTGGGCTTCATCCACAATAAAAATAATATTGGATAAACTTCTACCTCTGATGTAAGCTAGGGGAGAAACAATTAACTTTTCTTGGTTCACCAAATCAGAAATTTTTTGGTATTCTTTATCCGATTCTTTCCATTGATTTTGGATCAACTTGAGGTTATCCCAAAGCGGTTCCATGTAGGGATTTATTTTCGACTTGGCATCACCAGGTAAAAAACCAATATCTCTATTTCCCAAAGGAACTATTGGCCGAGCCAAATATATTTGCCTGTAGTTTCCTTTCTGTTCCAAGGCGGCTGCCAATGCCAACAATGTTTTACCTGTACCTGCTACACCTTGAATACTTACCAATTTGATTTCTGGATTAAGCACGGCATGTAAGGCAAAAGCCTGTTCAGCATTTCTTGGTTTTATGCCATAAGCGCTTTGTTTATTTACCTTATTTAAACAATCTGTTTCTGCATTATAGCATGTAAGCACAGAATTTTGTGCATTTTTTAAGATATAATAATGATTGGCTATCAGTTTTTGTTTACTTACTAAATCGGCTGCTGCAAAACCCCTTGCATAAATTTCGTCGATTACAGAGGGCTTTACTTTATTGATAGTGGCAGAACCAGTGTGCAGGGTATCTAAGTTTTTTATTTTTCCTGTCTCATAATCCGCAGCTTGTAGTCCGAGCGATTTTGCCTTAAGCCTTAGATTTACATCTTTGGTAACTAAAATTACCGGTCTATTTTTATTTTGCTCCATCATCGAAAGAGCAGCATTTAAAATGCGGTGATCGGCTTTGTTGTCTCTAAAAATTACCTGTGCATCTAACTTGGCTTTTTCTTGCATGATTACTTTGAACATACCTCTATTGGGGCCATTAATAGGAATCCATTGTGTTAAAGTGTATTCTCCAGAAAGTTTATCAATGAAGCGAATAAAAGCCCTTGCTTCAAAATTTAAGGAGTCGTTTCCTTTTTTAAAATTATCTAATTCCTCTAAAACAGTAATAGGAATCGCAACGTCATTGTCGGCAAAGTTCTTTACAGACATGCTATCATACAAGATTACGGAGGTATCTAGTACAAAAATTTTCTTAACAGAAGCAGATTTTGGGGCTTTTTTGAGTGTTGGTTTTTGAGCAGATTTTTTGGCTCCAGTTTTAACAGCTTTTTTGAGGGCGCTTTGTTTTTTAATCATCATGTAAAAAGGGTTTATGAATCATCTTTGTACAAGATTCATAAACCCTTTAACAAATGAAAATTTATTTATTCACAATTTTGTGATAGTAAATTAATTGGTGCTGGCATCACCTTTGGCTGCAAGGTATCTCTCGGCATCAAGGGCAGCCATACAACCACTGCCTGCGGCGGTAACTGCCTGACGGTAAACTTTATCTTGTGCATCTCCACAGGCAAAAACACCCTCTACATTGGTTTTGCTTGTTCCTGGAACGGTGATTAAATAACCGGTTTCATCCATTGTTAAATAATCCTTAAAGATTCCGGTATTGGGTTGGTGACCGATTGCCACAAAGAAACCGCTGATATCTATATGGCGCATTTCTCCTGTTTTGCGATTTTTAATGCGAGCACCTTCCACTTTGGTTTCACCCAAAATTTCATCGGTTTCAGAATCAAATAATACCTCAATATTTGGAGTAGCTAATACACGGTTTTGCATGGCTTTAGAAGCTCTAAATTCGTTTCTTCTTACAATCATGTATACTTTGCTACAGATTTTTGCTAAGTAGCTAGCCTCTTCACAAGCGGTATCACCGGCACCTACAATGGCCACATCTTTTCCTTTAAAGAAAAAGCCATCGCAAACGGCGCAGGCACTTACGCCTCTTCCATTTAATTTTTCTTCGGAAGGAATTCCCAACCATTTGGCACTTGCACCTGTGGCAATAATTACCGTTTCAGCATGAATTTCATGTGTTTCATCTGCAATTAATTTAAACGGAGCTTTGCCCGAAAAATCAACGCTGGTAATCATTCCGTAGCGAATATCAGTTCCAAATCTCTCTGCTTGTTTTCTAAACAATTCCATCATTTCCGGACCCATAATTCCGTCTGGATATCCCGGATAATTTTCTACATCTGTAGTTATCGTTAATTGTCCTCCTGGCTGCATTCCCGCATACATAACCGGTTTCATGTCGGCACGTGCCGCGTAAATTGCTGCTGTATATCCAGCAGGGCCTGATCCTACGATCAAACATTCAATGTGTTCAATATTGGTACTCATACTTTTTAATTTCTATTACTGTAGCGCAAATTACGTTGCTATTTTTGATTTTTTATTCAACTTATGTTACAAAAGCTCAGTAAAATTTTTATTTGGTTCGAACCAAATTATTTATTCTTTCTTGCTCTATTTCTCTCCACGGCCCTGTTTCTGGGTTTGGTTTTATTTGGATTTCGTGTTCTTGGTCCGCCCAAATTGACCTTTTTATTTTTTTCTTTCTTTTCATGAAACCCTTTTGGGAGGGCTTTGGTTTGAACTTTTTCTAAATAATTTTTCTGAACAATTTTTGGCAACTCTTCCTCTAAAAACAATTTAGAAACGGCCACTTCCTTAGGAAAGGACTCTCTTTTTATAGAAAGCGACATGAGTTCTTCAATTCTTTCTATGTGTTCTTTTTCTGGTTCGTTTACAAAAGTTATGGCTTTACCACTTTTACCCGCTCTACCAGTTCTTCCAATTCGGTGGATATAATCACCCGCTTCTAAGGGCGTATCAAAATTTATTACATGGGTTACATCCAATATATCCAAACCCCTTGCTGCAATATCTGTGGCTATTAAAATTCGATTGTTACCAGCCTGAAATTGTTCTAAAGCGGCAAATCGAACGGGCTGCGTTTTCTTTGAGTGTATAATATTGATTTCTTCCCCAAAATGTTTTTTAATATCGCCATACAACCTATCTGCTAATTTAATATTGGCCACAAAAACCAAGACTTTTGTCAATGCTTTTTTGTTGTTGAGCAAGTGTACCAATAAATTTACTTTCGTATAATAATTAGGCACAGAATAGGCTGTTTGCTTAATCTTTTTAAGCGGCGTGCCGTGCGGAACTACTTCAATTTTAGTCGGGTTTTTTGTAAAAGTTTGTATCAACACCTGAACTTCTTTATTCATGGTGGCCGAAAAGAAAATGTTTTGTCTTTTGGGTGGCAACAAATCTAGAACGGTAGTTAACTGCGCTCTAAATCCAGTTTCCAACATTTCATCTACCTCATCAATAATAAAGTGTTGTACTTGCTTTAGTTTTAAAACACCCAACATGGCTAAATCTACCAACCTGCCAGGAGTTGAAACTAAAATATCTAAACCTTCTAACACCAACTTTTTTTGCGGATTTATATTGCTTCCTCCATAAATGCCTCCAGAACGAATGGTAGAATATTTCGATAATTTTTCAATTTCAGTCAATACCTGAACCACCAATTCACGGGTTGGCACAATAACCAAAACTCGCGGCGATTTTTGCTCTGAGTATTTAAGCATACGCAAAACAGGTAATAAATAGGCAATGGTTTTTCCTGTTCCGGTTTGAGCCAAACCAATCACATCGCTCCCCGACATAATAACTGAATATGTTGCCGCCTGAATGGGAGTGGGGTGAATAAACTCTAAATCTTGCAGTGCGTTAAGATAAGGTTTGGTCAGATTTAGGTCTTCAAAGTTTAGCATTTTTTGGTCGTTAGTCGTTGGTGGTTAGTCGTTAGTCTTTAGTTTTTGGTCTTTGGAAATTTGTGTATTCTCTTCTTATTAGATTCCTAGCCATTTTTTGGCTGTTTCTCTTAGTAGTTTGGCTTTGGTTGGTTCATCAAAATCTTTCATGATTGCAATAAATTTACCATGTTCTAAATCT
>JAUYMZ010000018.1 GCA_030699355.1 Bacteroidota bacterium
TGATTTACTTATTACCGCACTTGCTATGCCGCAATTATCACTTGAACTAGCAGTTACTTGAGCAGCTGTAATACTTACTGAACCTGTAGTTCCAATATACGCTGTAATGTTTTGAGCAGCTACTATTGGACGAATGGTATCTAATACAGTTACTGTAAAATTAGCTGAGTGCGAATTGTTAGCAGCATCAGTTACAGTTAAAATTACCGTATTGCTTCCGCGGTTTGCACAGGTAAATAAGTTGGTATTGATAGCTCTAGATGCAATTCCGCAATTATCAGTACTTGCACTATCAGCCATCACTGCTGTAATAGTAGCAGCACCTGAAGCATTTAAATAAACTGTTAGGTTTCTTGGACGAGCCACTGGACTCGTAACATCAACCACTGTAACAATCGCATTACCAACTGCAACATTTCCATTTGCATCGGTAACGGTGAGTGTAATGTTATTGGCACCTAAATCGGCACAACTAAAAGTTGACTTACTTAAAACCAAGCTGCTAATTGAGCAATTATCTGAACTACCATTATTTATTTGAGCTGCAGTAATACTAGCACTTCCAGCACTGTTTAAATTAACGCTTATATTTTGTGTAACAACCAAAGGTTTAATAGAATCCAATACGGTTACAATTACGTTCGCTGCATTGGCATTTCCACTTTGATCTTGAACTGTATAAGAGATGGTATTATTACCTAAATTACTACAGTTAAAAGTAGACTGACTAATTACGCGACTGGTTATGGTACAATTATCAGTGCTTGCACTATCTAAAATACTAGGATTAATTACCACACTACCATTGGCATTTAGATAAACAGTAACACCTGCTTTTGGTCTGGCCACCGGCGCAATTGGATCAAACACAACAACATCTGTTGTTCTTGTTTGAATGTTTCCATTTACATCTGTTACGGTAAGGGTTACTGGAGTAATTCCAATGTGCGAGCAATTAATAGTTGAAGGAGATACAGACATGCTGGCAATTCCGCAATTATCTGAACTACCATTGTTAATCATAGCAGTTGTAATTGGAATATTTGCACTCGCATTTAAATATAACACAATACCCGTAGTTACATTAACTGTTGGCTTAATGGTATCTAAAACAGTGATGGTAGCACCGCCTGTTCTCACGTTTCCATTCACATCCGTTACTGTCAACGTTACTGCATTGGCACCCACATTGGCGCAAGTAAAGCTAGTTGTAGATAAACTCATACTGGCAATACCACAAGCATCTGTTGAACCATTATTTACCATCGCTGCTGTTGCGCTTGCTGTTCCTGCTGCATTTAAATACACTGTTACATTTTGTGTATTTACAACTGGAGTAATCGTATCTAAAACAGTGATGGTAGCTGAACCTATTCTGCTGTTGCCATTTACATCTGTTACAGTTAAAGTTACTGCATTGGCACCAATATTTACGCAGGTAAAGCTGGTGTTAGATAAACTCAAACTAGCAATACCACAAGCATCTGTTGAACCATTATTTACCATCGCTGCTGTTACGCTTACTGTTCCAG
>JAUYMZ010000038.1 GCA_030699355.1 Bacteroidota bacterium
ATGTTAATCAAGATAATTCTTCTCGAAATACCTATGCAGAATATCAAGTACAAAGGTTTATTACAGGGCTTAATTTAACCATTACAGGTGGTGTTGCTAATAGCTTAAGCTACTCTAATTCGCCTTTGTTTATGGGTGTTCAGTCGAGCAGAAATCATGCTGCCTTCTTGCAATTGGATCAAACCATAGCCAGAAAATTAACCTTAAATGCAGGTGCCAGGTACGAGTATTTTAACATGAATGAAACCAGCGAGAGTAAGCCCGTTTTTAGAACCGGTGCTAATTATGAATTGGCCAAAGCAACCTTTATTCGCAGCAGTTTCGGACAAGGTTATCGCTTTCCATCTATTGCAGAAAGATACATTGAAACGAGTGTGGGAATTTTAAACATTTTTCCCAATCCAAACTTAGCTTCCGAAACTGGATGGAACGCAGAGATAGGAATTAAGCAGGGATTTTCTTTTGCCAAAGTAAAAGGTTTTTTAGATGTAGCTTACTTTCATACCCAATACCAAAATATGATAGATTTTAACTTTGGTGTTTGGCGTGGGTTCGATATTCAAAATCCTTTTTCTGGTCTGGGTTTTAAAACCTTAAATATTGGCGAAACAAGAATTACCGGGTTAGATGTAAGTGTTAATGCTACTGGAAACATTGGGCCTGTTTCGGTTCAAACCATACTTGGATATACTTATACCAACCCAGTAATGCTAGATATTGATAAACCTTTTGCCAGTGATTCTTTGGGTATTAGTTATACCTTTAGAAGTACACGCAGTGATAGTACAAATATTTTAAAATACAGGTTTCAACATTTGTTTAAATGCGACGTTCAACTTGGATATAAAAAGTGGCAATTGGGTTTTAGCATCAGGCAAAATAGTGCCATGCAAAACATAGATAGGGTGTTTTTAAGTCTTGTGGCAGGTTTAGAAGAAGCGCGCAATGCCAACAGAAATGGTAACACCATATTGGATGCGCGTTTGGCGTATCAAATTAATTCAAAAATGAAAATTGCGCTGGTAATAAACAATTTACTCAACGCAGAAATAATGACCAGGCCGGCAGATATTCGTCCGCCGCGCCTCAGCATTATTCAGTTTAATTATTCTTTTTAAGCTTCCCAAACAAGTTCCAAGTCTTCTACTATTTTATTTTCCAGAATATGGCTTTCAACTATTCTTTCTACATCCGAAACTTGCACGTTTTTGTAGTAAGTTCCCTCTGGGTAGATAACCAAGGCCGGACCAAATTTGCAGGCATCTAAACAACCCGATTTTTGCGCGCGCACTTTGCCGTTTAATCCTTTTTCTTTGAGTACTTCTCTAAATTTTTCTAAAATTTCTAGTCCTCTTTGTTCTCCGCAACAGACCTTTCCTTCAGGCTTTTGGTTGGCACAAATAAATATGTGTTTATCGTATCTCATTTTTTTTAGTTTAATAATAATAAGTTAAATTTCATTCCTTCTTTGTTTGTTTCTTTATATCCAGGTGCTGGTAAATGAAAGTAATCTGCCATTTTTACAAGGGTTTTTCTGGTTTTATTTTTAATAGGTAAGGCGCTTAAATTATAATCCAAGCCAATCATAAATTCTCTTTGAACTATAATTTCTGGTCCGCCAATCTTATTTACAGCCGCAAAATTATTTATACCATATCCCAGTCCAATATTAAGGTATTTAGGCCAGAAATGCTTGGCTGGTTTGGGTAAAATTCCGTTAATATCAGCAGTTATCCAATAAATATGGCCATCGTAATCGCTGGTAAGCGACCATCCCCTAAATTGGTTTTCTAAATAAAAATTATGGGGGAAATAACTAAATTTCATTTTAAAGTTATTCAAATATGGAATTTTCCTTTGCGCCACAGCATAAGCAATTCCAATGCTGTTCGCTAATAAATCTGGTTTAGAAAATTCATAACTAGAAAATCCGTCACCAATCTCAATGCTTAGTGCCCAGGCAAAAGGTAGAATAATACTTACCCATTCGCTGGTGCTTTCTTTAAAATCGCCCCAGCGCATCAATTCATACAGTAAGTTGCTATACATGTAACTTGTGTAGGTATGACCAATTTTATCTATCCCTAAACTGTAATTATTAAAACCGCCATCGCTGCGCATAACAAAAGGATGGTAATTATCTTCCCACCACCATTTATATTCTAAATACAAACTTGCGGCTTGGTGGGCTACCAATCCGCCAATAATTAATTTTTGTTTGGTACTCAATTTGTTTTTAGGCAATACAAGGCTGTCTTCTGCCAAGGGGTTTATGCACATGGTTAAGCTATCTGCTTGGCATTCGGTTTGAACCCAAAATGAAATTATAAAACAGAAAAGAAGTAGCTTTTTCATTTAATATTCGAAGTAAATACCGAGGTGCATAAATTGGCGCTTATTAGGATGAAAATATCCTCTTTCATCTATGCCATCCGAGTAGTTTAAGGCAATTCGTATAGCATGGTCAAATTCGTTTTTAAATGCATATCCAATCTGGCAATTAAACGTATAATCGTAGTTTAACTCTTCCCTTAATTTTAGGTCGCCAGCATAAAAAAATGGGGCCAACATTTTATTTTTAAAAGGATAATTTACAAAACCCAATTGCCATAAAGCTTTGTTTGAGATGTTGCCAATGGTCTTAAAATTGTAATTGTATTGCAATCCCAAGTAAGCTAAAATATGCCTGTTTTTACTTTGGTAAATTCCCATAATTTGATGGTAATCTTTGGCGTAATTTTGATAAGGTAGTTTGTTGTTATAAATGGCGTCATCACTCAAATGCTGACTACTATGGCCTGTTCCTAATCTAATAATAAAAGGTGAAGATTTGGAGGCAAAATCAACAAATACATCCGCAAAATAGTCAGAATTTAACACAGACCCAGCTTGGTTCAGCCTAAGTAAAGTAAGGTAAGTGGAGCCCGCTGCATTTATTTGAGCGGTGTATTTACCTTTATTAATATTTACTACAGGAAAAATATTTCCCATGCTTACTCCATAACTACTTTCGTCAAAATTTCTGCTAAAACCCAATCTGTGTGCGCGCGAATCTCCTGTAAAAATAGATACTTTTTTTTCATTCGGAAACCACTTAAAACTAAATTGGGTGCTATCATTTGCCCAAGCAAATTGTGAAATGCTTAATAAAAGAAAGATTGTTTTCATGCCAGTATGTGCAATGATAAATGTTAAACTTTGCTAAAACAATAATTCTACGTTAATTTTACTCCAAGAGCAGCCAGCATGGCACTGGCCTTTAACAAACATTCCTCATATTCTTGCTCTGCCACACTGTCTATTGTAATGGCTGAACCAACCTCAAAATTTACATATTTGCTTGCTGCATTGTATTGAATGCTGCGAATTACTACATTAAAGTCGAAGTCTTCATTGGGTGCAAAATAGCCCACAGAACCGCTGTATAAGCCGCGTTTGGTGTTCTCATATTGCTCTATTAATTGCATGGCCATTACCTTTGGAGCGCCGGTCATGCTGCCCATCGGGAAGGCATTTTCTAAAGCTTCTACTGGGTTTAATCCGTCTATGATGGTTCCAGAAACAGTTGAAATCATTTGATGTACCTGCTTAAAACTATAAATGCCAAACAATTCATCTACGGCTATGCTTCCAGTTTCGCTGCTTTTGGCTAAGTCGTTTCTTACTAAATCTACAATCATTAAATTCTCAGCTCGTTCTTTTTCCGAATGCAACAGGGCTTGCTTTAAGGCTTCATCTTCCTCGGCATTACTCGCTCGGCGCACCGTGCCTTTTATAGGTTGTGAGTATAATTTGTTCAAGGATTTTTTCATAAATCTTTCCGGACTAGCAGAAAGCAAATATTTATCCTTGTGTTTAATAAAGCAGGCAAATGGGGTAGGAGAAATGGCTTGCAAAGAGAGGTAAGTTTCTACGGGGTCTATGGTAGCATTCTCTGCATAAAACTCTACACAATAATTTAGTTCATATACATCGCCTTTAACAATGTGTTCTTGTATTTTTTTAACGGTTTCAATGTATTGCTCTTTGCTTACCTTTTGTTTCATGCTCAAGCTTGCCAATGTTTTTGGGCTGATATCTGTTTTTTTAATAGCCTCCATTATATCATTTCCTTGCTCACTCATTACCATTAATTGTCCGTTGGTATCAATCAATACAACATGCAAGGGCGCAAAGAAATACATCGGTTCAAACCCAATTTTATCTGCATGTTTGGAGCTTAAGTTTTCAATCTGATTTTTTAAATCGTAGCTTAAATATCCAAAAACAGGCGTTTGTTGCGCGTGTTTATCTACAAAAACTTTGAGTTGTTTCCAATCATTTTGGCCTGAACCTATTAATTCATCTACAACACCCACTGCAAGAGCAAATTCTATTTCTTGTAATTGAAGCGCATTTTCAATAGCGTTGTTATCTAAAATGCAAATGGTATCAAATTGCTGAGCCCAAGCACATGCCTTGCGTTTAAATTCTTCGGTGGTATTCGTTTGTATATTGCTATCCGCTTCCATTTTTGCCCAATTTTAAAGCACAAAGAAACAAAGAATCACCTTAATATTTCTGCAAATTCTGGAACCTTTTTGTAAATAAATTAACCCCGAATTTTAATTATTACGCAATGAAATGCGTTTTTACCCATAATTTATTAAATTGCCTACCAAATGAAAAATATGAAAAAACTCTATTTATTTTCGGCAGCGTGTTTTTTATCTTCCATGAGTTTGTTTGCTCAATTAAATGTTGGTTTTACCTATCAAGCCAAACAGTTTCAATCGCCACTTGGTGCTAAAATTGTTTTGGAAGACTTACCTGCATTGCCCGAAGCACATATCATTTTAAAAAAAGCCATGCCGGCTCCTTTGAGTTTGGTTCAGCAAAAAAAACAGGTACTAGACGAACAGCGTTTGCAGTTTCAAAAACCTCAATCTTTGCAAAAGAAAAGCGGAGCTCCTTTGCCTATCGTTGGTAGAAACTTTGGGGCCAATGTTACCAACGGAACTCCCAACGATAATGATTATGCGATTTCTAACGGTGGCCTCATGTTGAGTTGTGTAAATTCTAATATTTTAATCTTAAACGATACGGGAAGAGCCTTGGTTCAGCGCTCATTATCTGCCTTTGGCAATGCACTTGGGCCCTTAAATAGAACCTATGACCCACGAACCATTTATGACCCCATTGCCGATAGGTTTATCGTTGTTTACCTCCAAGGAAGTACCAGTGCAGATACCCGCATAATTGTTGGATTCTCTGAAACAAACGACCCTACCAAAGCTTGGAATTTATACCAAATACCGGGTAACATAACAGGTGATAGTAGCTGGAGTGATTATCCCATTATTTCTTTGAGTAAAACCGAACTGTTTATCACCGTTAACCGCCTTAGAGATAATTCTAGCTGGCAAGAAGGTTTTATTGAATCCTATATCTGGCAAGTAGAAACAGCAGGTGGTTATGCCGGCGATTCTTTGGTTCAGAAAGTGTACAACAATATTTTATATAACAACAAACCTGTTTGGAGTATTTGTCCGGCAAAGGGTGGTTCTACCTTGCACGGTCCAGATATGTATTTCCTTTCTCACCGACCAGCCGATTTAAATAATGACACCGTTTTTGTTCATTATATCACCAATACCATTGCTTCTGGAAAATCTAGTTTGGGAATGCGTGTTTTAAAAAACCCACAGTCTTATGGTTTACAGCCCAACGCCTTAATGTCTAATGGCAGAAAATTGCAAACCAATGATGCGCGTGTTTTAAGCGCCATGTATGAAGGTGGCGTTATTTATTACGTAGGTAATACCATTAACCCAAACACGTTTAGTCCGTCTGTGTATTTTGGGAGAATTCATGATATATGGACAAACAACCCAAGGTTGGAAGGCGAGATTATTAGCTCAGATAGTTTAGATTTAGGTTACCCAAGTATTGCCTATATTGGTACAGGAGAGAACGGCGACCATAGCAGTATGATTACTTTTTCGCACGTTTCCGACAGACATTTTCCGGGCACTTCGGTAGCTTATGTAGATAGAAATTTTAAAGTTTCGTCGCCAGTATTTGTAAAACAAGGCGAAGGAAACATTAATTTGATTTTAGATAGCGTGCAGCGTTGGGGAGATTATACTGGTATTCAAAAGAAGTATAACGAACTGGGTGTAGCTTGGTTAAGTGGTTCATGGGGAACCACTTCTGGTCAGAATAGAACTTGGATTGGCAAGGTAAACAGCAGCGACCCTGCTTTGGGTATTCAAGCTGAAACGGCTTTGGTTCAAACCGGAAAAATGTACCCAAACCCAGCCAACGAATGGGTTACTTTTGAATTTGAAATTTCTAAAAAGACCCTTTTAGGGATAGAAATTATGAGTCTTGATGGCCGAACAAAAAAGACCGTTGCTAAGAATTGGGCCAAGCCAGGTTTAAACGAATTGCAATTAGATACCAGAGACATTCCTCCCGGTTTATATATCATTAATTTAGTAAGCGATGAAGGTGTTCAATATTCGTTTAAGTGCATGGTTAGGCATTAGTTTTTGTCTTTTATTGGCTTGCCAAACAAGGCAAAAACCGCAAAAAGAAGAGCCTTCCCAAATTCAAAATCCGAAGCCTCTCATGGATGCTAAAACGGATTCGTTAAAGCAATATTTAGATGAAGAAAGATTGCGCCGAAAGCAGCAAGGTAAAGAATAAATTTTATAAGTAAGCTTTAATATGTTGCATTACGCGCTCGGTAGCCCCCGCATTTTCGGCCACAAATTGCCTACATTGATGGCCTTTTTGCAAGCGTTCTGTTGGCTTGTTTAAATACAATTGTAGCCAAGTAGAAAACGCTTCTTTATCGGGTATAATCGTGGCTAGCCCCAATACAACCAATTCTTGTGCCTCCGGAAAACGCTTTATTTTTGGTCCGAACCCAATAGGCATTCCAAACGCACAAGGCTCTAATGTATTATGCAATCCATTTTCCCAAAAACCTCCGCCAACCAATGCCAAATCTGCGTATCGATAAAGGCGAGCCAGATAGCCTATGTTATCCATAATAAGAATAGGCTTATCGTTTACGTTGGTATTTTCCGTAAGTTGTGAATAGCGAATGCAACTATTGGGGAAGGTTTTCTCTATTTCCAATAAGCGATTTTCGGCTATAAAATGAGGGGCAATTATGGTTTTAAAACTGGTTTTTTCTGAACCTAAAAAATGCGCTAATAAGGATTCTTCTTCGGTATAAGAACTGCCTAAAATAAGCGTGGTTTTACCTTGTTTAAAATAATCTATGAGCGCAATACTTTCTTGCTTGAGCGCATAATCATTCACCCTGTCGTATCGGTTATCGCCACTGAGGCTGTTTTGGTTCAGCCCAAATTTACCGAGTAATAATTGGGACGCTTTATTTTGGCAAAAAATATGGGTAAATAATTGAAGCGTACTTCTTTGAAAAACTGCCCAAGGTTTAAAGTAAACCTGACTAGCTCTAAATTGCGCGGCTACTAAAAATACTGGAATATTTTGTTGGTGTAAAGCGGCCAAATATTGATGCCAAAAATCGTATTTTACCCATATTGCTAAATTGGGTTGCAGGGCTTGCACCCATTTTTGCGCGGTTGATTTTGATTCGAAAGGGAGGTATAAAAAGGTGTCAACGGCGGTATCATTTTGTTTGGCCAAAAAACCAGAAGGGGAGAAGAAACTCACTACAATTTTAGCCTCTGGTTTTAGTTGTTTTAGGGCTATCATAATGGGCTTTCCTTGCTCAAACTCGCCCAAAGAAGATACATGAAACCAAATGGTATAATCGCTTTTTTGAATGTTAGCTTGCTGTAGAATTTGCCAAGATTTTTTTTGTGCTTGTGCCAATAACTTGGCTCTTTTATGAAAGGGAGCCAATAATTTTACCAATAAAAAGTAGGCTTGGGTGCTTAAAACATACCAGCCATAGCCAAGCATTTTATTCATAGCCTACTTAAATTGAAATTCGTTTTCGTCTCTGGTGTTTAAGTAGATGGGTATCATCCAGCCAAAACGGAATGACACACTTTGGTCGAATTTACTGCCTTTATCAAACTCCATTTCGTGGTAGTTAAATCCTCTTCTGTTTACCGTTTGAGCCTGCATAAACTCTACGCCAACATAAAAATTGATAAGTCTGTTTATACTTTGGTGGTTATATCCAATAAACTGATTGGTGGAGATTCCGTTGCTTAATCTATCGTAACCCCTTGCGTAATTTTCATTGAGTTGGGGCACATTGTTTTCTTTTAAAATAAAACCAATTTTATGTTGTAAAAATCCAACACCCCCTTTTACTAAAATACCCGAATTCATGTTCTTTTTATTCCAACCAAAAACCCTACCCCCTTGCAGGTAAAAGGAGTATCCGCGCATGTTCACAATATAATTGCCGGGGTTGCCGCTGGTAGAAGAAATATATCCTCCGCTGGTTACTAGCTGGTTTAGAATGTCGGTGGCACGTATATCGCTACCAAATAAAAAGTTGGCTTCTCCGCTAAAGGTCCAGTTTTTTTTAGTTTTTAACATACCGCCAAAGCCAACGCCACTATAATTACCATAAGTTTTGGCGTAATCGCCTGCTGGTCTATGGTAGTTATACAGAAATTGCAGGTTAAATATTTTGTTGCTAAACATATATTTATCTGGCGTTTGGGCTGAACCTAAAAAAGGTTTCCAAACCATTAAAAGTACTATAATAAGGAATTTGCGTGCCATACTCATGAGGTCAAATATAAGCAGATTCTAAAAAATAATACACTGTGTGATAAATCTCAGTATTTTATTCATTTTGATTTTTTACTTTCGTTGAGCTTTTTCGAGATTGAATACTCATGATTATAAAAAAAATCTCTTAATTGCACTAAAAATCATAAAATCTAAAATCATTAATAAAATTAAAAAATGAAAATTGTTGTAATTGGAACTGGTTATGTTGGCCTGGTAACTGGAACATGTTTTGCAGAAGTGGGCATTGATGTAGTTTGTGTCGATGTAGATACAAAGAAAATAGAAAATTTAAAGAAGGGTATCATGCCTATTTATGAGCCTGGATTAGAAGAAATGGTATTGCGCAATCATGAGAAAGGTAGGTTGCAGTTTTCTACTAATTTAGGTGAAAACTTAAATGAGGCAGATGTTGCTTTTATTGCCGTGGGAACCCCTCCAGGTGAGGATGGTTCGGCCGATTTAAAATATGTAATTGGTGTAGCTAAAGAAATTGGTTCACACATTACAGACCATATTGTTGTGGTTACAAAAAGTACTGTGCCGGTAGGTACTGCTTTAAAAGTAAAAAATGCTGTTCAGTCTGAGTTAACCAAGCGCAGTTTAACAATAGAATTTGATGTGGCTTCTAATCCAGAATTCTTAAAAGAAGGTGCGGCCATTGAAGATTTCTTGAAACCAGATCGCATTGTGGTTGGGGTTGAAACCAAACGTGCCGAGGATGTAATGCGTAAATTGTATAAGCCGTTTTTATTAAACGGTCATCCCATTATTTTTATGGATGTACCTAGCGCAGAAATGACAAAGTACGCTGCCAACGCCATGCTTGCTACCAAAATTAGTTTTATGAACGACATTGCCAACTTATGCGAAATCATGGGTGCCGATGTAAATTTGGTTCGTAAAGGAATTGGTAGCGACCCACGTATTGGTAATAGATTTATTTATCCAGGTATTGGATACGGTGGTTCTTGCTTTCCAAAAGATGTAAAAGCCTTAATTCGTACCGCCAATGAAAACGGTCATTCTATGCGTATTTTACAAGCAGTGGAAGATGTAAATGAAGACCAAAAAAGTGTATTATTTAATAAAGTAATTGCTCATTTTAAAGGCGATTTAAAAGGAAAGAATTTTGCCATGTGGGGTTTGTCTTTTAAACCAAAAACAGACGACATGCGTGAAGCGCCTTCTTTGGTTATTATAGAAAAATTATTACATGCAGGTGCCAGCGTTAAAGCTTACGATCCAGTGGCCATGCATGAAGCTAAAAAAGATTTGGGCGAGCAAATAGAATATTGCAAAGACCCTAACGATGCTTTAATTGATGCCGACGCTTTATTAATTGTTACCGAATGGCCTGAATTTAGAACGCCTAACTTTAAAGTTATGGGTAAATTAATGAAACATAAGGTGGTTTTTGATGGTAGAAATATCTACGACTTAGAAGAAATGACCGAGCATGGCTTTGATTACTATTGCATTGGTGTAAATACAACAAAATAATGACAAACAAAAAACGCGTTTTAATTACGGGTGCAGCCGGATTTTTAGGCTCGCACCTTTGCGATAGATTTATTGCCGAAGGATACGATGTAATTGGTATGGATAACCTAATTACGGGCGATTTAAAAAATATTGAGCACTTGTTTAAGTTAGAGCAATTTGAGTTTTATCACCACGATGTAAGCAAGTTTATTCATGTGCCAGGCAAAATAGATTATATCCTCCATTTTGCCTCTCCTGCTAGTCCAATCGATTATTTGAAAATTCCCATTCAAACCTTAAAAGTTGGTTCTTTGGGTATACATAACTGTTTAGGGTTAGCACGTGTAAAAAATGCACGTGTACTCATTGCTTCTACCAGCGAAGTTTATGGCGACCCAATGGTTCACCCACAAACAGAAGAGTATTGGGGAAATGTGAACCCAGTTGGACCGCGCGGTGTTTACGATGAAGCCAAGCGTTTTCAGGAGGCTATGACCATGGCTTATCATACTTTTCATGGCTTAGAAACACGCATCGTTCGTATATTTAATACTTATGGTCCGCGCATGCGCCTCAATGATGGCCGGGTTTTACCTGCTTTTATCGGACAAGCTTTGCGTGGCGAAGATTTAACCATGTTTGGTGATGGTAGTCAAACCCGCAGTTTTTGCTACGTGAGCGATTTAGTAGAAGGAATCTATAGGTTGCTATTAAGTGATTATGCCCAACCTGTGAATATTGGTAATCCAGATGAAATTACCATTCGCGAATTTGGTGAGGAGATTATTAAACTTACTGGTACAAATCAGAAATTAATTTCTAAGCCTTTACCTAAAGACGACCCAAAACAAAGAAAGCCAGATATTAGTAAGGCCAGAGAAATTTTAGGTTGGGAACCAAAAGTGAATAGGGAAGAAGGATTAAAAATAACCTACGATTATTTTAAAAGTTTATCTCCAGAAGAATTAAATAAAACAGCTCATCGCTTTGATTAATTAGCATGAATAAAATTGCATTAACATTTTTTGGTTTGGTTTTGTTGTTTGCCTCGGCATGCAGCAAAACCGAAACCAATCCAACTGCCAATGAAAATGATACTACCCAAACTGGCGGCGGCGGTGGTGGAGGAGGAGGAACTAACCCAACTTACTATTTTACGTTTAAAGCCAACGGTGTTTCGCAAGATTTTAAAGCTATGACTTTAATCAAAGATGACCCAACTAATATCAAGCAATTATATTTAGTGGGTCAAAAAAACGACAAAGATTTACCCAACTTGTTGTTTACTTTAAATTATAAAAGTCCGGGTTGGGTAGATGGTTTAAGTTATGTATTAGACGAAAACGATTTTGTAAATTTCGCAGAATACAAAACTCCCGCCGAATTGGTTTTTAAGAGCAAAGCCGCTCCCGCTTCACCAAACACCGGCCTACGTATTAAATTTGATAAAATAGTGTTACCCGCTGGCGAGTATGCCTCTGGAACTTTTAGTGGAACATTACAATTAGAAGAAAATTTAAACACTGTTGTTATTACAGAAGGTAAGTTTAAATGTAAGTTTTTAAACTAGGCATTTTCTTTTTCTTCCATCGTTTTTTGCAAAGCAAACATTTCATCGCGCAACCTAGCAGCCTCCATAAAATCTAAGTCTTTGGCTGCTTTGTTCATGCGCTTTTTAGTCTCCTCAAGTATCTTCTTAAGCTGATCCAAATTCATTTGACCCACAATTGGGTCGGCGGCAATTTGCATGCTATCATTTTCTACATAAGCTGCCGTATTTAAAATTTGAGAATCGGCCACACTGGTTTGTTGCATAATCTCTTCGATGCTCTTTTTAACGGTTGTTGGGGTAATTCCGTGTTTGGTATTATAAGCAATTTGGATTTCGCGTTTGCGTAAATTTTCGTCAATGGTTCTTTGCATGCTGTCTGTTGTTTTATCGGCATACATAATTACTTTTCCGCGTTCATTTCTGGCAGCCCTACCAATAGTTTGGGTAAGCGATTTGTCGTTGCGCAAAAAGCCTTCTTTATCGGCATCCATAATGGCAACCAAACTAACTTCTGGTAAGTCTAAACCTTCTCTCAAAAGATTTACACCTATCAGTACATCAAATTTTCCTAATCTAAGGTCTCTGAGTATTTCTACCCGGTCTATGGTTTTTACATCACTGTGAATATAGCTGGCTTTAATATGCAATTTGGCCATATATTTACTAAGTTCTTCGGCCATTCTTTTGGTAAGAGTGGTTACTAGAATACGGTCGCCCATTTTAATGCGCTCGTCAATTTCATCCAGCAAATCATCTACTTGGTTCAAACATGGCCTTACTTCTATAACCGGATCTAATAATCCTGTAGGTCTTATTATTTGTTCTATAACCACGCCGTCTGCTTCTCTTATTTCATACTCCGAAGGGGTGGCACTTACATAAATAGTTTGCGGAATTAAACTTTCAAACTCGTTAAATTTAAGGGGTCTGTTATCCATAGCAGAGGGCAACCTAAAACCAAATTCTACTAGGTTTTCTTTGCGGCTTCTATCTCCACCATACATGGCCCTCACTTGGGGCATGCTTACATGACTCTCGTCTACAATTAATAAAAAGTCTTCAGGAAAATAATCAATTAAACAAAAAGGCCTATCTCCCGGATTACGTTTATCTAAGTATCTACTGTAGTTTTCAATGCCACTGCAATACCCTAATTCTCTAATCATTTCTAAGTCAAAATTGGTACGTTCTTCCAAGCGTTTTGCTTCAAGGTGTTTGCCAATAGATTTAAAGTAAGCAAGCTGTTCTACCAAATCATCTTGAATGGCTCTAATGGCGTCCTGCAATTGGTCTTTGGGCGTAACATAATTATTAGCAGGGAATATAGCTAGGTGGTCTAGCCTCTCCATTTTTTTTCCAGAGATAGGATCAATAATACTAAGCTCTTCTATATCGTCTCCAAAGAATGAAATGCGATAGGCAATATCTGCATAAGCCGGAAACACATCTACTATGTCGCCTTTAACCCTAAAATTTCCTCTATTAAAATCTGCGGTAGTTCTGCTGTATAAAGAATCTACCAATGCAAACAACAAGGTGTTTCTCGAAATCTTATCTTTTATTTTTAATCGAATAATACTGTTTTCATAATCTTTTGGATTACCTGCACCATAGATGCAACTTACAGATGCTAGCACAATAATATCTCTTCTTCCACTAAGCAAAGAAGAGGTTGTTTTGAGCCTAAGTTTTTCAATCTCTTGATTAATGGCTAAGTCTTTTTCTATATAAGTATTACTCGATGGTATAAAAGCTTCGGGTTGGTAATAGTCGTAATAAGACACATAATATTCTATGGCATTGTTTGGAAAGAATTGCTTAAACTCTCCATACAGTTGTGCCACCAAAGTCTTGTTATGACTCATAATAAGTGTTGGCTTTTTTACCGCAGCTATCACATTGGCTATGGTAAAAGTTTTGCCCGAACCCGTTACGCCTAATAGCACTTGAGCTCTTTCTCCTTTTTGCACACCATCAATTAGTGCAGCAATGGCATCAGGTTGGTCGCCCGTAGGAACGAATTGAGAGGTTAGTTGAAAATCCACTGAATATTATTTGATAGTTCTTAATTCTTTACGTAATAAATCTAAACCCATTAAAGCTGTTCTTTCAATGGTTCTTCCTCTATGGTCGCCCATGTTAAATACTTTAGCAAAGCAATGTTCTGGTGTTGCAATAGCAATCCAAACAGTACCTACTGGTTTTTCATCTGTGCCACCTGTTGGACCAGCAATGCCGCTTGTAGCAATGGCATAATCTGTCTGCATAAGCGTTCTAACATGCGTGGCCATTGCTTTTACACAAGCTTCACTTACGGCACCATGTTGTAATAAAATAGAGGCATCTACTTGTAAAATATTTTCTTTTATAGCATTATCATAAGCCAAAATACTTCCTTTATAATAAGCAGAACTTCCAGCAATAGATGTTATCATGTGAGCTAAATAACCACCTGTACAACTTTCTGCAGTTGCTACTGTTTTGTTATTTTGTTGCAACAACTTACCTACTACTTGTGCAAGTGTTTCTTCTTCTTCTCCAAAAATATATTCACCAATAGTATGATACAAGGAGTCAACAATTGGATTTAATTCTAAAGCAAGAACCTCTGTATTTTTTCCATAAGCACTAAGTCTAAGCCTTACAGCACCAACGCTTGGCAGGTATGCCAATTTTATATGTGCAGGCAATGCATCTTCAATGTTGGCAATTTTTTTGGCTAAAAAACTTTCACCAATACTAGCAGTTAACAAAGTTCTATGAATGATACTTGGAAAAGAAAATTGTTTTTTAAGTTTAGGAATTACTTCTTCTTCAAAAATACATTTCATTTCAAAAGGTACACCTGGCATACTTATAAATGCTTTTCCATTTTGTAAAAAATACATACCTGGTGCAGTGCCATTTCTATTCCATAATACCTCACAACTTTCTGGCACCAAAGCTTGTTCATTATTGCTTTGAAGCATAGGCAAATTTCGCTTCGAAAAAATGCTTTGCACCCAAGCCAATACGGCATCGTTCTGAACCAATTTTGTTTCAAAAAATTCACATAAAATATGTTTGGTTAAATCGTCTTTGGTTGGACCAAGTCCGCCTGTCATCACAATGATATCGCTGCGTTCGGCGCTTTCGCTTAATGTTTTGAGCAGCACTTCACGTGCATCTCCAATGGTAGATTTATGATGCACTTGAACACCTAATTTATTTAACTCCTGACCAATCCAAGCTGAGTTGGTATCAATCACCTGACCTAATAATAATTCATCTCCAATACTGATAATTTCTGCTTTCATTTTTTGCTAAAATTCTTGGTTCATAACAATGGTTTAAAGGTATGCTTGTATAAGGATAGAAAAAAATATTTTTATTAAAATATTTTAAGCATAAAGTAGGCCTGTTTAAGATTAAAATAGCATGTTATCTATCAACATTATACTACATAAGTATAACATAAATTGGCATAAGTTGATTTTGTTTACATATACCCAAAAGTCGCAAGTTAATTTGGTAAAAGCAAATTTTAATTTTGGATTATTACCAATCTAGTTTAATTGAAATTTTCAACAAAAAGTTGAGTTTATAAGCATAGCACCCCCTTTCCCCCAAATGGGCGGTAGAA
This sequence comes from Bacteroidota bacterium, assembly GCA_030699355.1. Lineage (GTDB taxonomy): Bacteria > Bacteroidota > Bacteroidia > UKL13-3 > UKL13-3 > B1. The sequence continues at coordinate 15,393 of JAUYMZ010000038.1, forward strand.
GGTTT
>JAUYMZ010000069.1 GCA_030699355.1 Bacteroidota bacterium
TAGCACTGCCTAAATGGGAAGAGTTTAAAAATGTTGATGAGAAAAAAGTTCATCACAATTATAAGCAACTTAAAACCCAAAGAAAGTTGGTTCATTCTTTACCAGATTGGTTAGACGATTTAGGTTGGGCCGAATTAGGAAAGCAATGGAACAAGGAAGTGGAAGCTTTAAACGAGGCTGCTCCTGTTGTTTTACGCGTAAATACGCTTAAGGTTGCCAAGGCTGATTTAGCTAAAAGCTTAGCAGAAAAAGGAATTATAACCCAGCCAGTGCCAGGTTGTAAAGATGCTTTAATCTTAAAACAACGTCAGAATTTATTTATTACTCCTGAGTTTAAAGCAGGACATTTTGAGGTGCAAGATGCATCTTCTCAATTAGTAGCGGAGTTTCTTCAAATTGAGCCTGGTATGCGTGTAATTGATGCCTGCGCAGGTGCAGGTGGAAAATCGCTTCACATGGCTGCTATTAGCCAAAATAAAGGAAGAATATTGAGTTTAGATACCGAGCAATGGAAACTAGATGAAGCCAAAAAAAGAGCGCGTAGGGCCGGTGTAAGCAATTTAGATACGCGCTTAATTGAAGGTCCGAAAACCATTAAAAAACTTTACGATACAGCCGATAGACTTTTATTAGACGTGCCTTGTAGTGGTTTGGGTGTTATCAAAAGAAATCCAGATGCGAAGTGGAAATTGAGTTTGGAGTTTATTAATAAAGTGAAGGCAGAACAAACTGCAATTTTAGAAGATTATGCCAAAATTGTGAAAGTGGGTGGTAAATTGGTTTATGCTACTTGCAGTATTTTGCCTTCCGAAAACCAAATGCAAATAGATAAATTCTTAGCTAAAAATACGCAGTTTGAATTAGAAGATTCGCGTGTGGTACTGCCAAGTGAATCTGGATTTGATGGCTTTTTTATGGCTAGGTTAAAAAGAAATGCCTAATTTATTGTAGAATTATTTCATCTGCAAAAATCATTGATGGATTTCCGGCACCTGGATGTTTTTCGGGCAAGTTGCCGCTATACTTGGCAACTATTCTTACATGTTTTACCTTTTTCTTTGGCCAAGTTACGGCAAAAGTATGTTTAATGGCCTCATCCAAATTTACAGGTACTTGATGTGTAATAGTTTTAAATAAGTAATACGTTTCGCCGTTATCCGAAAGGTAAATTTCTACTTGTTTAGGTAAAACAACCCATGAAGGCGTATTTTGGTAAAACCCCATGGCAAATGATTGTGTATTTTGGGCTTGGTTCAGCATTAAATCTATTTGGAGATCGGCGCCAGAATAGCCTTGCCATAACCCGCTCTTTAAATCTTGTACTGAACCTATTTTTCCATCCACCAATGCCATTTTTCCGCTCGATATATAACTGGGATGGTACTTACTTGCTTGCAAATTAATATGTTGTATGCTGCCAATTGCTTTATGAAACACAAACGAGTCTTCACGCATGTATTGCATTTTTCCTTGGTAAAAATAGCCAGATTTAAGGTGCATGTTGTGTTTGCTATAAATAGGTTTGGTATATTTGGCTGAACCTACTTGTAAATTATATTTGCCAAAAGTATATAAGATTTGGGCTTGCGACTTATTTCCAACTAAGCTGTATTTTCTACCTTTACGCGTAATTTTGTCTTCGGCTTGTAACTCAATATAATAAGGCATTTGCTTTATTTGCTGGGCAAGTTGGTCAAATTTAGCCAAATTAATATCTAGCCAATAGGGTCTGTTTTCTTGCAGGTATAAAGTAGTAAACGACTCTTTTAATTGGACAATTTGTTTTTCTAAATTTTCGATTTCAGAATCTAGGATAAAGTTATTTTGATTGCGATTTTTCTGCTTATAAAATTGAATTCTAAATAAATTTTTTTGGCAAGTAAAATGGGCTAATTGCAAACTAAATATAAAATAATTGAGCGCCTCTTTGCCAATCAAACTATTTACTTTTTCTTGTTGAACAGCTATCAATAAGTTTTCAATTTTTTCTTTTTGCTGTTGGCATGCTAATTCTTTTTCTGCATGCACATAAGCTGGGTAAAAAGGCAAAATCGGTTCAAACAAAGTGCTGTTGCGTAGCGGATTTAAAACATTGGTTTGATGCATAGCATACAATTCTTTCGCCCATTTTTGCATGTTCCCTTGCCAAAATTGAACATCAAAATTTTCTTCAAATTGTTTCCATCTTTCATCGCTATTTGTGTTTGTTTGTGGCGCATTCCAACTGATGTCTGCCCCCCAAATAAATCCTTGCCAATTGTTGCCAAATAAGGCAAAACCATCATCATCCCAACTGGTATTTAATACGGCAGAGGCTCCTAATTGATGTCCATCTCTTACCAAATTATAAATATTGTCTTTGCTTGCTAATTGATTGGGGTATAGGTTCAGCCAATTATTAATACCTGGTGCTACCCAAAAGCTAAACCCTGATTCTGCAATGGGTTTAAGGTAATTGATAAAGCTTTCTGCCCCGTCATAAGCCCAAGGAACTAGCACAATATCTTTGGGTAACTGCGGAATAATTTCTGGATAAGAGGCAATAATATCGCTCCACATCACTAAGGTATTTCCTTGTTCTTGTAAAAGTTTATGAAGCTTTTTTATATGAAAGGCATACAAATTTCCAATGCCCATACTGTTGGCTAATTCTTTATTTTGTCCCGACCCTAAACCAAATGTTTCGTCTGCATTGATATGAAAAAATCGACTTCCATATGCCTTATTTTGTTCTTCAAAAAAGTTTTTAAGTAGGGGATAAGTACGCGCATTGGCAGGAGAAATAATGTGTTTGCTTTCTGCTAAATCTTGGTAACCGGGTGTATTTAATAACTTTTCTAAATGTCCAAAACTTTGCTGATTGGCAATTAATTGTACATGATGCAATTTGGCAAATGCCTTTAAAGCTATAATATCGGCTGCCGAAATTCCATCTGTGGGCGCAATGCCCGGGTGTTGAACATACTTAAAAACGTGTTCGGTATACAGGGTAAAGTAATTGAGTTTATAATGTGAAAGTATTTCAATTTCTTTTTTCAATTGACTTAAAGTGGGTATCGGACCTCTACTGATATCATCTTGCCAAGCTCTGATGGCAAAACTGGGTTTATCATAAATTTGTCCGCAAGGAATTTGTTGTTGTTTAAAAAGTTGTTGCAAAGATTGAAAGCCATAAAATAAGCCTATCTCACTTTGGGCAAGCACTAAAATGCTGTTCTTTTCAATGCTAATAACATAGCCTTCGTTGCCTGGGTTAAAACTTTCTTTGAGTCTTAATTTGTGTAAATAAGAAGTCCACTTTTTGGGACCAACCCACATTAAACTCAATTTAGTTTGAACCATTTTATTGCTTTGAATATTGTTCAAAGCAGTATTTTTTACCCAATCTTTAAAAGATTTTTGCAAGTGTAAATCGCTGCTATTGCTTTCTATGCTGTAGTTAATAGAAAAACTAAAATGGTCTGAACCAATCACTGTTTCCAATGGTTTTGGTATAATTTGATATTGAGCCTTTACAGAAGAATGTGCACAACAAAGCAAAAAGATAAGGAAATAAATTAAGTTGCCTTTCATTGATGCCAATATATGAATTTTAGCGATAGATTTTAGGAGTCATTTATTTATTTAGAATTTCATTTAATGATTGAATCCGGTAATCATTTTCTTTGAGTTTGATGGGCTCATTATTCTTTCCAGTTAGCTTTAAAGTTACTTTTTGATACGGCATTAAATCGAAAAAGTTGTCTTCTATTTCTATGTTTTTGTCCTTAAATTGAATGGCTAAGTCTTTTATTAATACAGTACTAAAAAAGCTAATTTCATTGTTTTCATTTAGCTCAATTTCCAATGAAGGTTTTGGCAATTGAAGGTTTTTGGGTTCAACAAAATAATGTGCTTGTTTAATCATTTTTCCATCAGGTAAAATTAAATTTGCTTGCAATACCCATTCATTTTTTTGATTCCATGGCAAGTTTTGGTTCAGGCTAAACTTGTATTCTTTATTACTGTTTGCAGGTATTTCTATTCCTAAAATATGTTGGTCTAATGCCTCACCTTTGGCGTTCCATAAAATGAGTTGAAGGGTTCCAGATTGTGCAGTTAATTGGTCGGATATAACTTGAACTTGCATAGAATCTTGCATGTTTTTAATCAACAATAAATGGTTATTAAAGCTGCTTTTAACTTGGTAATGTAGGGCTTTTTTTCGATTGTAAAAATCGAGGCTACTCCAAGAAATAGATGGCCAACAATCGTTTAATTGCCAAAATAAACTACCCATGCAGTAGGGTTTGGCGGCTCTATGACTTTCAATAGCAATTTTTATTCCTTTGGCTTGAAGCAATTGTGATAAATAGATATAATCTTCTGGGCTTTTTGCTCTCGGATAATCTCTTTTTAAGTAGGTGTCTATAGTTTCAAATCCTTTGGGATGTTTTTGATGTGATTTTAATAAATTGGAGTCTATTAAATGATTATTGAGGATATTCATTTCTTGCATAGAAATTTCATTGGGTAATGCTTGAAATCCATATTCGCTTACAAATCTTCCAACTTTGTTTTTATAATTTTCGAAGGGCTCTAATCCCCACCAAATGCCCCAATAATGCAGGTCGCCTGAGCTTAAACTTTTTTCAGAGCCCCAGCCAAAAGAAGGGGAACTTGGCCAATAAAAACGATTAGGGTCTGTTGTTTGTAAGGTTTTCGGTATTAGTGAATCAAACAATTTAAAATAATCATTGGCAATTTGGGTTGAATCTTCGGTGCTATACTGATATTGTTTCTGCCATCCCCAATGTTTCCAGCCTTCTGCATTTTCATTATTGCCACACCAAATTGCCAATGAAGCATGATTTCTGAGTCTTTTTACTTGCGCCGTAATTTCCTCAGATACGTTATTTAAAAAGCTCGAATCGCCCGGGTACATGGCACAAGCAAACATGAAATCTTGCCACACTAATATTCCTAAAGAATCGCAGGCTTCATAAAACGACTTGTGGGCATAAACTCCACCGCCCCAAACGCGCAGCATGTTCATATTGGCTTGCGCTGCTTGTGCAACCAAGTCTGTGTAGGTTTGCGGCGATAGTCCATGCAAAAAATGATGTGGTGGAACATAATTGGCACCTTTCATAAAAACAGGATTTCCATTTAATTTCATATAAAAACTTGTTCCTGCTGCATCTTTATCTTGCACCCATTCTATGGTTCTAATGCCAATTTTCTCTTGATGTTTTAATACCATTTTATCTTGCGTAACTAACTTAAATTGTATGGTATATAAATGGGCTGAACCTAAGCCGTTAGACCACCACCAAATTGGCTTTTTAATGGTTTGATTTATTTTACAAAAATTGAGTCCTGCTTGTAGTTTAAATTTTTTAGTGATGGGTTTTATACTGGCCTCATTGCTATTAACTTCAAGTGAAACTGTTTGCGCTTGGTCGGCTTCTACGCAAATCGTCCAGCTGAGCTCTGCGGCGCTATCTTTTCCTATTTTTTGCTCGTAATAAGTATGGTTTATTTTAGCAGATTTCCAGGTAAAGATTTGAATATCTCCAATGCCATAACTTACCATTTTAGGACTCCAATCCCATACAAATTGGTACTGTGCTTTTCTTACAAAAACGCGGTCTTCGCCAGGTAAAGTATACTTTAATTTTTGCGCTAAATTCCTTGCAATTTTAGTGCTCGATTCAAATTCTATTCGTAAAATATTGTTTCCAACTTTTAGGTAAGGTTTTATTTCTTTTAATATGGGGGTAAATTGGTTTTGGTTCGAACCAAACAATTGATTGTTTAGATATAATTTGGCATGCGTATCTAAAGAGCCTATAGAAAGGCAAAAGTTGTTTTGAACCAAATCCTCTTCCGTAATTTGAAAAGATGTTTGGTAAGTCCAATCTTCTTCTGCAATCCAAAGTAATTCATTTTCGTTGGTGCCAATATGTGGATTCGGGATTTTATTAAGTTTCAATAAATCTGTATGTACATTTCCGGGCACATGGGCATCCATCCAATTAAGAAAAGTTTTATCGCTTTTAAACTGCCATTTAGATTGGCTTAATACATTCTTTTGATTTTGAGCAAGGAGGGAAAAGGTGCAGGCGTATAGAAGTATAAATAATTTAAATTTCATGTGTTTAGTAATGCTTTAATTTCATTAGCATTTGGTATGTTTTGCTGGCCAATTAAAGCCGCAGAATGAAACCAAGATGCCTCACTAATATTTTTTATGTGGGCTAAATTACTACTTCTTATGTTTCCGCCGGGCATAATATTGATTCTATTGCAAGCTTTAATAATTAATTTAGAAATTATTGGCAATCCTTCTAAGGCATTTGCAGCGCATCCAGAGGTGAGTATGTTTTTAAAGCCAATGTTTATGGCATCTTCCATAGCTTGCAAAGGAAATTTAGTTTCATCAAAGGCTTTATGCAGTGTGCAAGGTTTTCCATTGGCCAATTCAATTAATCGTTGGTTACGTGACAGGTTTAAGCTAAAATCTCTTTGTAAACAACCAAAAACAAATCCCGAAATAGCTAGGTTTTGCGCTTCTTTCAGGTAGTTTTCCATTTCTTTTATTTCTAATTCTGAATAAAAGAAATCGCCACCTCTGGGTCTTACCATCAGGTAAATGGGGATGTTGGTTTCTTGAATAACTTCGCTTACCCAATTCAAATCTGGACTAATTCCTCCCAATGATTTGTTGGAGCATAGTTCTAAACGATGAGCGCCGGCTTGGGCTGCGGCTAGCGCTCCTTGTTTATCAAAGCAAGCTATTTCAATAAAATGTTGGGGTTTATCCATTACACTTTAAGAAAATAGGGTGCATCAATTAATTCATTTCTCTCGGGTGTTTTTAAGGCAAAGTTAAATCCGTTTTGAACGCAATAGGCGCCGTGTTTACCTTGTTTATTGAGTGCAATAAATCCAACTTGGATGTCTTTCAAATTCTTTTTTCTTCGCTCCATGAGTTTTACCACGCGCATTACAGCTTCCTTGCAAGCTTCGTCTGGACTTAAACCTTGTCGCATTAACTCCACAACTAAGGCACTTCCTGTGATTCTAATTACTTCTTCACCATGACCGGTAGCCGTGGCAGCACCAATTTCATTATCAACATAAAGGCCAGCACCAATAATTGGAGAATCGCCCACACGTCCGCGCATTTTAAATGCCATGCCGCTGGTAGTGCAGGCGCCCGAGAGATTGCCTTTTTTATCTATAGCTATCATCCCAATAGTATCATGATTTTCTATGTTGGCTATGGGTTTGTAATCGCTTTTTAGTAGCCATTCTTCCCACTCTTTTTTAGATTCTTCAACCAATAAATTTTCTTTTTGAAAACCTTTCGACAAGGCAAATTGATAAGCACCTTGTCCGGCCAGCATTACATGAGGCGTTTTTTCCATTACGGCTCTTGCAACTGAAATGGCATGTTTAATATTTTCTAAGCAAACTACTGAGCCAATATTCCCCATTTCATCCATGATACAAGCATCTAAACTTACTATTCCATCTCTATCTGGTCTACCTCCTAAGCCAACGCTTCTTTCTTTGGCATCTGCCTCTGGAACCTTCACTCCAGCTTCCACAGCATCAAGTGCAGACCCTCCGCTATCTAAAACCTTCCAAGCTGCTTCATTGGCTTCCATTCCAAAGCGCCAAGTAGAAATTACCACCGGTTTTATACTGCTTTCAGTGGCTGGTAAAGAGGGGGAATTTCCCATATTACAGGCATTCATACTGAGAGCAGTTCCAGCCAAAAGGCTCGATTTTATAAATTCTTTTCTGCTTGTTTTCATTTACTGGGTAAGTTGGTTTTAGAAAAGTTGATATTCTTTAAAGTTAAATAGGGAATATGTTGGGAAAGTCTTTGTAAAAATTCTGGATAATTTCGCTGTTTTTTTTCTGTCCACACCACTTCTGCAAGCGCCATCATTCTTGGCATCATCATGTATTCAACTTGTTCAGGTGTTTTGATGTATTCTGTCCATACATTGCCTTGAGCACCTAAAATATACTTGGCCTCGGCATTTGATAAAGTATCGGGAGTAGGGTGGTAGCTATACACTTTTTCTAAATTGGTATAACCACCAATGGCAAGAGGTTCAGTTGCTGGTAGGCCTTGGTAATGGTCGAAATAACAATGCGAGCCCGGAGTCATAATTACATCATGGCCCATTTTTGCCGCTGCAATGCCACCTAGTTCACCTCGCCAGCTCATTACAGTGGCATTAGGCGCCAATCCGCCTTCTAAAATTTCATCCCATCCCATAATTTTCTTTCCTTTTTTATTCGCAAATTTTTCAATTCGTTGAATAAAATAAGACTGTAATTCATGGGCATCTTTTAAATTCTTTTCTTTCATTAATTGTTGGCAAAATTCAGATTTATTCCACTCGTCTTTAGGCACCTCATCGCCACCAATATGAATGTATTTACTCGGAAATAACTCCATTACTTCTGTTAATACATTTTCTAAAAAGGTAAAGGTTTCTTCTGTTGGGCAAAATACATTTGTCTCAACTCCCCAACGCATACCTACCTGCGTTGCCTGTTTGCTGCACGATAATTCAGGATAGGCAGCTATAGCAGCAAGTGCATGCCCCGGCATTTCAATTTCTGGAATTACCTCAATATGCAGCTTATTTGCATAAGCTACAATTTCTTTGATTTCTGCTTGGGTATAAAAACCACCATATTGAATGGTGTCAAATTTTTGTTCGCGGTAATGCCCCACCATGGTTCCATTTCTTTTTGAACCTATTTCAATAAGTTTTGGATATTTCTTAATCTCAATTCGCCATCCTTGGTCGTCTGTTAAATGCCAGTGAAATTTATTCATTTTGTAGTACGACATCATTTCTAAGTATTTTTTTATGAATTGGACATTAAAAAGGTGTCTACTGCAATCTAAGTGCATTCCGCGCCAGGAGTAACTTGGATAATCCTTAATCTGAACCAAAGGGATTCTTATAGAACTGTATTTTCCACTTGGAAACAATTGGATTAAACTTTGAATGCCATAAAAAATTCCAGTTGCATTGGGCGCTTCAATTATGATTTGTTTTGAACTACTTGTAATTTGGTAATACTCTTCCTGTTGAGCTAAGGATTGGTTTATCCGAAATACAATTTTGTTGCCAGGTTTTGTTGATGGAATAGGAACTATCTGGTGATTGTTAAGAAGAAAATATTTCAAAAATTTACTTTCATTGGATAAATTCGGTTCAGCCCAAATTTGAGTGTTTGAACCAATTTTAAAACTCCCAGAATCTATTTTGTAAAAATTTGGTTTTGGTATAATGGGTAATAATTGGCTGTTGCTTTGCGACCAGCTTTGAATCCATGCAAAGCATAAAAGTAAATAAATAAGGTGCTTTCGTTTCATTATACGTGATTTGTCTATTTGCATAAATACAAAAATTTATCAAGATGTAATTAAATATTCCTGATTTTAAGATATAAGCAGTTATTTATTTTTTATGAATTGCTGTTTTATTTGTTTAATTGGTTGTAATTTCATTTATTGCACATAGAAATTAGCGTGCAAGCAAAACGAAGCACTCAAATTTGTTTATTTTTTGTAATCATCAAATAATTTTAACCAATTTTTAGATATGATAAAAGATCTTACTAAAACTAAAATTTTAGCAGTTGAAGATAGTCAGGTTGATTTCTTTTTGGTTAAAAAATACCTGGAAAACTATGTTAATTCTTCCAACTTAATAAATGCTAAAACCTTTAAAGAAGCAGAGGAGTTATTGGCAATACATAATTCTGAAATTGAAGTAATTTTATTAGACTTGAGCCTCCCAGATAAACAAAGGGAAGATTTAATAGCCGGTATTTTATCAATTTCAGAGAATATTCCAGTCATTGTTATTACGGGTTCTGTTGAAGCCTCTTTTGCCATTCATTCTTTGAGCATGGGCGTTTCAGATTATTTGCTAAAAGAAGAATTGAATGCCACCACGTTGTACAAAAGTATTTTATACAATATTGAAAGAAATAATTTTATTTTAGATTTAAAAATTTCTGAACAAAAATACTCCGATTTGTTTCATTTAAGTCCGCAACCTATGTGGGTTTACGACTTAGAAACCTTGCACTTTTTAGATGTTAACCAAGCGGCTATTACGCATTACGGGTATAGTTATAATGAATTTATACAAATGACTATTCGCGATATAAGACCCGAGGAAGAACTAGCAATATTGGAGGCTGTAATTGAAGAAATTAAGAAAACAGGACAAAATTACCAGCAAAAAGTATTTAAACACGTTAAGAAAAATGGGGAGCTAATTTATTCTGAGATTATTGGGAACATCATTGAATTTAATGGGAAAAAAGCCGAAATTATTTTAGCCAATGATATCACCATCAGAATGGAGCACATGAAAGCCATAGAGGCCCAAAATAAAAAGTTTAAAGAAATTGCTTGGATTCAATCCCATGTAGTTCGTGCACCTTTGGCCAGAATTATGGGAATAGTTGATTTAATTTTAGATGAAAATACCACCCCAGAAGAGAAGCTAGGATTTATTCCACATATTCAAAATTCTGCTTTAGAATTAGACCAAATTATAAAAGATATTGTTACAAAAACTAAGAATATATCATAATGGAAACATCTATTTACCCTTGTCTTTGGATGGACGAAAACCTTAAGGAAGCTGCTCAATTTTACTGTAATATTTTTAAAAACGCTCAAATAATATCCGAAAATCCAATGGTTATTGTTTTGCAAATTAATGGTGCACCTTTAATGCTCTTAAATGGCGGACCTCAATTCCCTTTTACAGAGGCAATTTCTTTGGTTGTACCTTGCCATACACAAAAAGAAATTGATGCATATTGGGATTTGTTAGGAAAAGATGGAAGCACAGGAAAATGTGGTTGGTTAAAAGATAAATATGGTTTATCTTGGCAGATTATTCCAGCAAATCTAAATTCTCTTTTAAATAATGCTTCCAAAGCAACCCAAGTTGTATATGAACTGATGCAAATGGAAAAAATAAATTTAAAAAAATTAGAGGAGGCTTAAACCTTTACATTTTAAAAAGAGTATCTAAAAACGATTCAAATGAAAACGCCTACTATTCCATCCAATGAAAGCGCAAGATTACAAGCTATTTATGAATATGAAATTTTAGATACTTTCACTGAGGAAGATTATGATTCCTTAACAAAAATTGCAGCTGAAATTTGTCAAACAGAAATTTCATTAATTTCTTTTGTAGATTCAGAGAGGCAATGGTTTAAATCTCATTATGGATTGGATGCATCTGAAACCCCAAGAGATTATTCGTTTTGTGCTCATGCTATTAATAATCCAGAGGAGATTTTTATTGTAAATGATGCGCGTTTAGATGAACGTTTTGCAGATAATCCACTTGTTACTGAAAAACCAAATGTGATTTTTTATGCGGGCATGCCGCTTATAAGCGAATCTGGATTTCCAATGGGTACAATGTGTGTTATTGACCCAAATCCTAAACAGTTGTCGCAAGGGCAAATTGAAGCACTTAGGGGTTTGTCTAAGCAGGTTATAAACTTGTTAGAATTGCGAAAGAGCAAAATAGAACTTGAGAAAACAAACTTAGCCTTGAAAGAACAAATTGCAAGGCTTGAAACATTTGCCATGATTGCTGCCCACGATTTAAAATCACCTCTCAAAAATATTTCTTCTATTGTTGACATGGTGTTAGAAGATCATTCAGGTAGCATTGCATCTGATGGACAAAAAATGCTTGGTCTATTGAAAAAATCATCTAATAAATTACTCAATTTAGTGGATGGTATGTTGGCTTATTGTAAATCGGACAGGGCCATACATGATAAAAAAACCGAGGTAAATTTTTACGATTTATTCGAACAATTAAAAGAACTTTTTGCAGGATCTATTAATGTAGAAATTACAACCCAAATAAAAATCGAAACAGCTGTTACCAATTTAACAGCGCTGTCCCAAATTTTTATCAACCTTATCTCCAATGCTATCAAATACAATGATAAACCTACCTCTAAAATTGAGATTGGTGTTGAGGCGGTTTCAGGATATTTGCAGTTTTATGTAAAAGACAATGGACCTGGAATTGATGAGCAGCATCACTTAAAAGTGTTTGAGGCTTTCCAAATATTGTCTGATAAAGATAGATTTGGAGATAGAGGGAATGGATTGGGATTAAATACAGTAAAATCCCTCACCCAAAAATTGGGCGGGGACGTATGCATAGATTCTAAATTCGGCGAAGGAACTACCTTTATTTTTACTATTGCTAAATAAATTGGTTCAAGCCTATTGGCCTATTTATTGAGCCGCACTTGTATTGGCTTCCTTGTGTATTTTCTTAACAAGGCCTTGTAAAACATTTCCTGGCCCACACTCAATAAAGTCTGTTGCGCCATCTGCTACCATGGCCTGAACTGATTGAGTCCATTTTACGGGTGCCGTTAATTGAGCGATAAGATTAAGTTTAATTTCCTCTATGTTTATGACTGCGTTTGCCGGCACATTCTGGTAAATAGGGCAGATGGGTTCATTAAATGTTGTTTGCTTTATGGCTGCTTCTAATTCAATTCTTGCGGGCTCCATCAAGGGCGAATGAAAAGCACCTCCAACTTGCAATACCAAAGCGCGCTTGGCTCCACCTGCTTTTAATAATTCGCAAGCTTTTTGTATGCCATCTACACTGCCAGAAATAACTAATTGCCCCGGACAATTATAATTAGCAGGAACTACAATTCCAGAATCTACACTGGCGCAAATTTCTTCTACTTTTTGGTCGTCTAATCCCAAAACAGCAGCCATGGTTGATGGCTCAAGTTCGCAAGCTTTTTGCATAGCCATGGCCCGTGCATATACTAATTTAAGTCCATCTTCAAATGAAATGGCCTTGGCTGCAACTAAGGCAGAAAATTCACCTAAACTATGTCCTGCAACCATATCTGGCTTAAAATCCGCCAAGGTCAATGCCTTAATTACAGAATGCAAAAATACTGCAGGCTGTGTAACTCTTGTTTGTTTTAAATCTTCATCGGTGCCATGAAACATTAAATCTGTAATGCTAAAACCTAGCATTTCATTTGCCCTTTCAAACAAGTTCTTAGCCTGTTCATTGGTATCATATAAATCTTTGCCCATTCCTACAAATTGGGCTCCCTGACCAGGGAAAATATAAGCTGTACTCATGTTAAATTAATTTGGTTCAAGTATACAAATATTTTTTTGTTTGATGGAATTTTAGCCATTTCCAATTGCATTTTAATTCATAAGAAACGAGCACATTGCTTTTATAAAGTTCAAGTTTTTTAATTTTAAATATTTTTATATTTTTGCATTTTAAATAAATTTTTAAATATATTTCAAAAATATGAGCACTTTCACTAGCACACTACCTGATGATCTTCTTCATACTTTGGCAGAAAAAGCAAAGAGTTTAAAAATGCCTAAAAATAAGCTCATAGAGCAGGCCCTTCGATTATACCTTGATCAACTTAATAAAGCAGAGTATATAAAATCGTACAAGGCCATGTCGCAAGACGCCGATGTGATGTTGCTTGCCGAAGAAGGCATGGATTATTACTGCAGAGAGCTAGAAGAAGGTAAAGCCTAGAAACTATGCCAGAAATTTTATATAAACAGGGCGAAATTTGGATGGTAAATTTAAATCCAATTAAGGGTAGTGAGCAAGCAGGGTATAGGCCTGTGCTTATCTTAAGCGGTAATTTAGCCAACGATTTTGCACCTGTTCTAGTTTGTTGTCCCCTTACAACAAAACTAAAACATTATAAAGGAAATCTTATTTTAAATCCTGATGCTAATAATGGATTAAAAGAGTCATCCGAAGTGATGGCCATTCATATCCGCAGTATTTCAAAAGAAAGATTTATAGAAAAAATAGGGTTTATACCCAAAGCACAAGTAAATCAAATGAAGCAAACCATTCAAGATTTGCTTAACTATTGAACTGGCTTTTTATATAATTCTACCCATGCTTGCTTGCAGCTTGTTCTGTGCTCTAATTGTAGGTTTAATGCTACTTGTATAGAGTCAAATTTTGGGTCTGGCTCATTCGGAACTTTGATATAATAAGTGTTGTTTTCGCTTTCAATTTCGCTCGAGATATTACTAAAACCACTTTTTACAAAGCCTGAATAAGGGTTGGTTAAATTCACTAACATTAAAAAAGGAGCGTGAATTTTCTCTGTATAATTTTTAGTTTCCAAATAGTTTACCATGTCTTGTTCTGCCTGAACCAAATATTGATAACTTAAATCTACATCGCTAAAATTATTTAGTTTTAGGCTATTATCTATATTGTTTAATCCAAAAATAGGAAGCACAATTAATAGGGTAATTTGATAGGTTCTATGAGGAATGCTAAATAAGATTAAGGCTACACTGCTTAGCAACAAAGTATGTGCTCCTAATAAATACCTGGATGAGAAAAAATTTATGGCTGCAAATACCATAAATCCAAAAGCAAAAATAAAACTTCCACCAACAATTAACCTTTGCTGGGTATTTAATCGAATGCCTAAAAAGAAGGCTGCTATGATGCTTAAAATGCTTGCAACGTATATGTATATTCGGGCATCAGAAACAAAGTAAGAACTAAAAGCAACTTCCATCTTCCATGTAAAATCAGCCAATGTAACCCAATTGGCATGTCGTGGAAAAAAGTACCAACCTAATGTTGATTTTTGGATCAGGAAGAAACTAAAACCAACCATAAATAATACTACCAAACCCAGTAAGCGTATGCCTAGTTCTTTGTTATTGGTTTGTTTAATAAGTCTTTCTATAATAGCAATAATGCCAAAAGCTGGGATTAAACAAAAGGCACTTTCTTTACTCCAAAGAGCCAAAGAAATAGCAATCGAAAATCCAATCCAATTTTTATTAAAGTAAAAGTAAAAGCTCCATAAAAATAAAAAGCCCAACCAAACCTCAATCAATAAAAAACTGCTTTGTGTTAAAAAATTGGGCTGTATAGCAAGTAACATAGAGGCTAGTAAAGCTTGGTTGGCTGATTTACTCCATTTAAAGTTTATAAAATACATACTTAAAAGGAGGGCAACCGAAATAAGCATGGGCAAACTGTGCGCAACAAAATGGCTATAACCCCAAAGTTTAATCCAAGAACTTGCCATAAAATAAAACAGTAGGGGATGACCTGTATATAAATCGGCATCTATGCTGCCGGGCATAATACTTGGTCCTTGCTCTGCCATCGTTCTTATGGCAGGCATATAAACCCAGGCTTCATCCCAGAAGAAAGGGAGGAAAAGTGTATTCCATTTTAGGGCAACAAATCCAATCACAAGAATTGCCAAAACCCATGTTTGAGGCTGTTTAAATAATGTTTTCAATGTATAAATATTACAGACAAAATTGCTTAATTAACTAGTATGGTCCATTACAATGAGCCATTTTCCTTCTATATTTTTGAACCAAAGAGTAAAATATCCCTGGTGAACGCCAGAGGTATTTTCTACTTTCCAAGTTCCAGTTACAATGGCATTTTTTTTATCAATGGTTTGGATAGATAAAACTTGAAAATTTAATTTACCCATTTCTCCTTTGGCAGCATAATTCTTTTGATACGAATCGTAAACACTTTGCCAACCTTTTTTTACCCCATTTTTAGATACAAATTGCAATTCAGGGCTTTTCCAATAATGCTTCATAAAGCCATCTAAATCTCCTTTGTTCCAAGCTTCTTCTTGTTGTTGTAAAACCAGTTTTATAGGTGTGTCTGGATG
>JAUYMZ010000091.1 GCA_030699355.1 Bacteroidota bacterium
TTAGGAACCGTTATAGACTCCAAACCTCTTGCCTCTGCTGTGGGTAAAACAGCCCCACGAGCAGGATCTATCTGGTCTTGAAAAACAAATCTGCCGAAATCATAAGTGCGTTGTATCACCCCTCCTTGAATAGCCGCGTTCATTGCCCATTCTCTATTTAACTCCATATTGTATGAATACACACCTGATACAGAATTAGTAGTTAAAAATCCATCCCCAGCCACATCATACATACTTACCAAACCCAAGCCACTATTAATCTTTCCTAAGTAGGCATCCACACCTACCACGGCGGTTTTATAATTATTTTGTAAAGCAGTGTATTGCGAACGCGCATTCATACTTACCCTGATTTTTCGAGACGCTCCCGCCATAGCAGGATTGGTAAAAATAGGAGAAGCATAATATTGACTAAGCTGCGGGTCTTGAGCTAAAATATCAGGCAAGCCCATACAACAAAGACAAACAAAAAATAGTAACTTTTTCATCAAATCAGATTTAAATCAGGAGTCCAAATTAAGTGATTTAAGTTAAATAAAAAATAAAATATTGACCACCAATATATTTTAATTTTATTTTAAGGGAAAAATGACACGAAATTGCTTAAAAATCTGGACAAGTAACTTTTCTAGGCTTAGAACGTGGAATACGCTTCTTAAGTTCAAATGCCATCGTTACTTCGTGAGAATTTGCGGCCCCTGTGCGAGCTGCGCTTAATGTAGCATCATAAGAATACCCAAATTTAACTTTAGGCGTTTTTAAACCTAATAAAATAATAAAGGCATCTGCATTTATGGTATTTTGGCGATAATAAGCACCGGCCACATAAGGACCTTTGCTTACATACATACCTAAATTAACCTGATTAAATTGACGTTGTGATTTAAAAATAACATTAGGGTAAACATTTACCTGTCTCGCTTCATTTCTATCTCTAACAACAGGAATTACTAAACCCATGTGGGCTGTGTATCTTCTTGGAATTGGATTAGAATTTCCAGCATAAAATGCTTGTGATGGCTCAAATAAATTATGAACAGCTACCCCACCATAAAAATGTTTCGAATATCCAATGATACCTGTTCCAAAATTGGGTGTCATAATTGATTCAGCCCCTGGCTGTTCCCCTGTTGGCCTTATAAAACCTTGAGTAACTACAATTTGATCGAACCAAAGAAGTTTACTAAAATCTATTGTTTTTTGCATTAAACCCGCTTGAATTGCAGCTTGAATGGTGAAGTTTCGCGTAACTGGTATTTGATAAGCATAAATTAAATTAATACCTGTAGTTGTTAAGGTGCCCACCCCTTGTTCATCGTACATGGCCTGAACCGCAAATCCACCATTTATTTTATCAAAATGTTCATCGTATGAAATGGTTCCTGTTCTGAATGCACCCGAGATACTTGGCCACTGGTTGCGAACATCCATTACAATCCTTCCATGGTTTACACTACCCGCAAAAGCAGGATTGGTATAAATTGGATTGGCATAAAATTGAGAAAACTGAGGGTCTTGCGACCACGCTTCTGCAACTAAAAGCAGCAACATGCTAACAATTAAATTTACCCTTAAAGCAGAGCTTTGTATTTTCTTCATTGAACGCCTACTATTTTCTTTAATTAATTTACAGAAATGCAATATTACAAAATTGTTTTTACAAACTTCATATTTAACAACACAATTTGTTTTTCTTTGTTGTCGTTAATAAAGTCGGTATAACGAATTTTCAATAATAAGTATTTTGTGATAAACCATGCAATTATTAAAAAAATTAAGAAATATTAAATACATTCTTTTCTCCTTAATTTGGGGACTCTCATTAGTTAATTTTGCAGCCTTTGCCCAACAAAATGGCTCATCACAGTCTATACAATGGACGCAAAATCCAAGGCCAAATAATTTGTTTTCAGAGCAAACTTTTTTTTCGGGTGAGCCTGCTTTGCCTGCCTATCAGGGAGTTTTGAAGTTAAACCAAAACAGTGTTCAGGACGTAAAAATTGTAATCGAATCTGAAAAAAATTACGATTTAACAGCAAATTTTTCCGCCGAAAAACTCAAATCAAGCTACCAAATCAATTATTATGTTGCCATTGAAAGGGGTGAATTTAAACTTTTATACCAAATCGTACCCCTCAAAAAAATAGGTTCAGCCATACAAAAACTCGAAAAATTTTCACTCGACATTACCTATGGAATCAATCAAAATGCCATTAACCTTAATAAAAAGCAAACGTATGCAAGCCAATCTTTGCTTGCCACGGGAGATTGGATTAAAATTGGAACTACCCAAAATGGGGTATATCGCATAGATTACGTTACCCTGCGCAATTTGGGAATAAACCCAGATAATATTGACCCAAGAAATTTAAAATTATATGGCCACGGTGCAGGAATGCTGCCACAAGCCAATAGCAGCGCGCGCATAGACGATTTAAAAGAAATTGCTATTCGCATTCAAGGAGAAAACGATGGCCGTTTTAACCCTGGCGATTTTTTACTTTTTTATGGCGAGTCACAAATTAATCAGTGGCAATATAACCCCAATACCCAGAATTATTCGTTTCAATCTAACCTCTACTCCGACACCACCTACTATTTTTTAACCTACGCCAATTCACCCGGATTAAGAATTTCTACTACACCGTCGCTCACAGGAGAAAATGCCACCGTTAATTCTTATACCCATCTACAATTTTACAATAATGAAAGAACCAACTTAACCAAATCTGGCAAAGTATGGGTGGGGGAAGAATTTGATAGGGTTACCCAACAGAATTTTAATGTAAGCATTCCTAATTTAATTCTGTCTGAACCTATTAAATTGAGAAGTTCTGTAACGGCACGGTCATTTGTATCAAGTGCTTTTGAGCTAAAAGTAAACGGCCAAAATATTTTAACCCAAAATATGAACCCTGTTATTCCTGGCTATGAGCAAGCTTTCACGAGTGGACTAAATGTGAGCCAAACAACATTTACCAGTAATTCGGCCAATTTTATTTTAAACTACACCTATAACAAACCATCGAGTGGTAGTGTAGGCTGGTTAGATTTTTACGAAATTCAGGCAAAATCTGAACTTAGAAACCTAGGCGGTAATTTCATATTTAAAGATGCCACCAATATGGGTACTGGTAAAATTACCAAATATGAAATTGGTTCAAACCGAAACCTAACTGTTTTGGATGTTACCGACCCACTTAGACCTATTCAAATTGAAGGCACCTTTGCTAATAATATTTATAGTTTTACATACGCAACCGATAGTTTAAAAACTTTTGCTGTATATGATGGCAGCAATTTTATACAAGCTACCAACTTTGGAAAAATGGCCAATCAAAACTTACATGGCTTGCCCGCTGCAGATGGCTTTATTATTAGTCACCCCGCCTTTTTAGCTGAATCCAATCGTTTAGCCAAACACCATAAAGAAAAAGATAATTTAAACATTCATGTAATTAATATCCATGATATTTATAACGAATTTTCATCTGGCTCTCAAGACCTATGTGCCATTAGAGATTTTTTAAGAATGTTTTATAAAAGAGCAGCCAACCCTGCAGATGCGCCCAAATATGTAGCCTTGTTTGGAAGGGCTTCTTATGATTACAAATACAGAAGCAATCCCAACTCTAATTTCATACCTACCTTTCAATCTTGGGAATCATTTAGCCCAACTAGCAGCTATTGTAGCGACGACTTTTTGGGCTTCCTAGACGACAATGAAGGTCGCTGGGATATAGGTTCAAACCTAAATGAATTATTAGATATAGGCATAGGAAGAATTCCAGTTTCTAACGCTACCGAAGCCGCACAAATGGTAGATAAATTTATCTCTTATACAGAAGCAGAATCGTTTGGCCCGTGGCGCAATAAATTAGTGTTTACAGCAGATGATGAGGACGGGAGTGTCCACCAAGGTCAAGCAGATAATTTAGCCAATGATTTATTAAGCAAATACCCTGAATATAATATTGATAAAATCTACTTAGATGCATACAGGAGAGAAAGCACCGCAGGCGGAGCACGTTTTCCAGATGCACAAAAAGCCTTTAACAATGCCGTGCAAAATGGTTGTTTAATTTTTAACTATACGGGGCATGGCGGTGAGGTTGGATTAACGGCGGAGCGGGTTATGGGAATAGATGATATAAATAAATGGACCAATGGTTTAAAAGAAAATGGCGTGAGACTTCCTTTGTTTTTAACCGCAACTTGTGAGTTTAGCAGGTTTGATGATCCATTTAGGGTATCGGCTGGAGAATTGGTTTTACTAAATCCAATTGGCGGCGGAATAGCCTTATTTACAACAGTACGCTTAGTTTATTCGGGTCAGAATGAAGCTTTAAATAGGAAATTCTACGAACAAGTTGGATTTGATTCTGTTTCTCAACTAAATCCACCCCGACTAGGAGATGTGGCAAGGAGATCTAAAAATGCGTATTTAGATGTAAATACCCGCAATTTTACCTTGTTGGGCGATCCAATTTTAATGTTGGCGTATGGCAAACATAATATTAAAACTACCCAAATAAACGAAGTACCCTTAGCCCAATTTCAGGACACCTTAAAGGCATTAAAGAAGTTTGAAATAAAAGGGATTGTTACTAACTCTAATGGACAAACTATGAATAATTTTAATGGCATTATTTACCCCATTGTATTCGATAAATTTGCCAGTTATAGAACATTAGGAAATACCCAAAGCAGTCCACCTATGTCGTTTAGCATGCAAAACAATGTATTATATAGAGGAAAAGCTACCGTAACCAATGGTAACTTTACCTTTAGTTTTGTTGTACCTAAAGATATTGCGTATGAATATGGTTTTGGTAAAATTAGTTACTACGCCCATGATGCCACGGTAGATGCCAATGGCTATACAAACACCATTTTAATTGGTGGTACGGCCGACAGCGCAGAGGTTGATAATAAAGGCCCAGATATAAAACTATTTTTAAACGACGATAAGTTTATTAATGGCGGCATTACCAATGAAAATCCAAAACTCATTGCCCGTTTGTTTGATGAAAATGGCATCAACACAACAGGTAGAGGCATTGGTAGAGATTTAATATATGTGCTCAACAACAACCAAACACAAGCCGTAATTGTAAATGATTTTTACCAAGCCACTTTAAACTCTTATCAAAGTGGGGAAGTAAATGTTCCCATTGCCGGACTGCCCGTTGGTAAGCATCAATTAAAGTTTAGGGCTTATGATGTTTACAACAATGTATCAGAAGCAAGTTTAGATTTTGAGGTAAAATCTGCGGCTAAACCTAGCATCGAACGATTATTAAATTACCCTAATCCATTTAATAATTTAACTACCTTTCATTTCGACCATAACCTAAATGGCCAAGATATGCAGGTAATGATTCAAATATTTACAGTAAATGGAAAACTCGTAAAATCACTCCTTGCCCAACAGAGAGGAGAAGGAACCCATTTCGACCAATTAACTTGGGATGGAAAAGACGATTATGGTGATAAATTGGCCAATGGGGTGTATATTTACAAGTGTAAAGTAAGCGCAACTGGCAATAAAACAGCAGAAAAAATAGAAAAATTGGTAATATTGAATTAATTCATAAAATTGAACCACGAAATTTCGGATAGAGAAAACATATGATCAAGTTAAAACCATATACCTTACTAACGCTGGCTGGCATTTTGGCAAGCAGCATAAACAATGATATCAAGGCCCAAATTACAACTTCTCAGTTGGATG
>JAUYMZ010000098.1 GCA_030699355.1 Bacteroidota bacterium
TTGTGTAAGCTGCATGCCTTCTATGCGCATGCTACCAAAACAAACTTCACTAGCCAAGCCAAAAATGGTATCTATTCTACACACTTCTAAAGAACGAATGGGATCATTGAGCGAGGCACTAAAATCTATTAGCAAACATTCGCCTTGGCAAATGGTATCATTTGGCACCCAAACATGAGCCTTAGGTTTTAAAATATTGCTAAAGCCCCATTCTCTGTTGGCTATCCCATGATCTGGCGTTACTGTATATAAATCGCAAAGTTCTACGGGCGTTTCACTGCCAGTTAAAATGGTATCTGTAAGCAATAAATTAACAATACTAGGTGCAACACCTTTTATGGCAGAAGCAGCAGTAGGTAATTTAGATACAAAGAAAATATGCCTATCTTGGGTATCTCCCACAATTTTAAAGAACTCTAGGTGGGCTTCGTCTTCTATATGCACATACGCACCTGGGTAAACCATAATACTGGCATACGAACACTTTCTGCCATCGCCAATGAGTAGTTTTGCTCCTGCTTTAATAACCAAAGAACCCCAAACATGCAATTCGCTGTTGTTGCTAATTTGGGTAAAAGAAGAATCGTCTAAAATTAAAGCTGCCCCATCCATTACAGATATCATAGAGGCTTTAGCTCCACCTCCAACGCCCTGCATAGCGGCACTGGGTGAGCCATTGCTTCTGCCATCGCAGGTAGAAATGCTTAATGTGCCCGTATCTTTGCCACAGCCCGAGTACAGTACCAACGAATCTCTGTTTCGTAAATATACCCCATTGCAAATTTTCATGTGACTGCCTTTGCTAATATTTAAAAAACCTGCGGGTTGCACAATATCTAATTTATGTCCAAGGGTAGCAGTTATACCTTCGTTAAAGTTAAAAGTTTCGTGTATGGTTTCTTGCGTGCTAGGAAAAAAACAGCTCACCAAGCAAGGGTCGGTCAGTTCAATTTCAAACTGGTTTTGCCCAACAGGTATTTCAATGCTCATCATGCAAGTGCCGGTATCGTAGGTAAAATTATACCCTACTACTTTCATATTTATTCCACGTTCTACATCGGCTAAATAAAAACTCATGGTGCAAGCAGTATCTGTTTCGGTATATACAGAATACTTACATTTTCCAATTAATGAATAAAAGCCAGTAGCCACCTTAGTACTACTTATATAAGTTGTATCGTGGTATTTAAACAACCTGCCATGAGCCATCCTAGCTCTTCTAAAGTTACAATAACTAACACAATTTCCTGTTTTAAATTCTGGATTAGTACTGTAACTAAAATACAAATTTTTTGCGTCTGTTTCTAGTATGGCTGATTCGTTTATTTGAAGCGGGTTTATGCTGGTGTCTGGTAAATCACTTGAGCCATGCCTTGAAAAGTTTAAATTTAAAACCTCTATACTATCTACTACTCTCGTTAATAAATGTGTTGTATAATTTGCCATTACTCTTTGCGTTGGAATAGGTCCCCAATTTACATTACAAGGAAGTACTTCTATTGTAGCTTTAAAATGTAATTTCTCATCCTCATTCAATAAAATTTGTCTATAAACTCTGGTATGCTTGCCAAATGTTAATGCTTCTTCATTAAAAATTTTACCCAAATTGCCTATCCCTTCAGAAACATAATCGTTGTTTTCTCCATTTGGAGGAGAAAGGTATTTATTTTGACTATTTCCATTTCGAGCAATATTATATCTATCTAAAGATGTGTTTAAAATTTCATTGCCAATTTTTGTACTCGTTAAGGTTAAGCGCATTTGCCAATTATCGTTTGAATAATTGTCCATTTGACAAGGATGATTCCAAACGGCAGAATTTGCTGTTGGCATATAAAAAGTGGGTGTTGGACTAGCTTCTTCATTGCCATTTCCATTCAAATTAAATTGTGCAATTATTGAATTACTTTCTTTACTTGTAACAATGTCAGTTATCACATAATCCATTCCAAACGAATGTGGTATTACCTGAATTTCTCTTTCAAATGTTGCTTTGGGGTCAGTTTTAATTCCTAATATTCTTTGCCAATGGGTAGTAGAATAGTTTATTACAGAATATGATGGGCTATAAAACAAACTTGAATAAACAGCATTGTCTTTTGGGTGAGGTCCTTCCCCATCAATGGTTATTACATTATGCTGATATCCCTGATTTACAAAAAAATTATTTAAATATTTATCACTGTAAAATGGTGGATCCATAGCCAGAATATCTTGACCCGCAGATATTATAATGCTCCCAATATCGCCATGTTCATGCCCCCAAGTTATTTCACTAAAATCTGGGAGGTTTATTCCTATAATATTCAAAGCCCGATCCGAAAATGCATATGAATTGATAAGAACTTCGCCCACTGCCCTTGGATTCCCTCCATTAAGTGCAGTTTCTCTTTCTGCATTCAGTCCAATATAATGTCTATCTTTTGGATTATCTCCAGTAGTGTGTCTTACAATTAAATTACCAGAATTTGCATTATTGTAATATCCAATATGTTCGGGCTCTGTTCCGTAATTAAATCTAGCGAGATAATCGGCTCGGATGTTCATATTTTCTCCTAATGCAGTAGTTGGGTCTGTAATTACAGAGTGTTCTGGCTTGCCATCTAGCGCTGTGCCAGCAAAATTTTCACCTTCTCTAGTATCGTCAATAGTTGGAGCAACTCCGTGTGGCATCATGATTTTTACATACCAGTCATTCAATCCTAAGTAGTCTTTATCTAAATAGTAATTGTCTAAATACTCTCCAGTAAAGCACATTGCACATTTATAGTAGGGACCAAAACGTTTATTTTCTCCGCCAGTAAAATTTCTAAAACTTAAAAAATATGGCCATAAAGCTTCAAATGCTACTCTGTAATATTGCGGACCCTCTGCATATCCAGCACTTGGATTTTTACCACGCTCACTCATAGGAATGTTATCATTCCACATAACTTTATTTATATAGGCGTTAGCAGAACTTGCCCATCTTTTGGGTTTACGTTGTTCTGCCCAGAAAAAAGTTGTTCGATCATGCAATAAAATCGCACCCATCCCACAAGCTGCAGCTACTAATAATGTGTGATTGTTATCTGGTTTCACAGGCCATATTCCGTAAGCACCAAGTGGATTATTCGCTCTAGAATGAAGCTTACGGGTAAAGTTAAATATTTCTTCTTTACAATCTTTGTTTTCATTGTCGGTTAACTTCGCAGTCGCACCTGTCCACTGAGCTAGAACCAAATAATCATAACCCTGCATTAGCAATATGTTCTCCCTAGCTCTCCAAAATTGATTCTCTTTTCTCCAATAAGACCTTGCATCAGACCAGCCCCAAACTATTTGCAAATATTTGTTTTTGAAAAAACTCCTTTTAGGTTCTGTTGTTTCATCTAATACAGACCCTTCTGGTTCTATCCCAATTAAAAAAACAAATGCCGCATCTTTGGCCTGTGATTCTGTTTTGCCGTCTGTATTATAAAGTGCATTGTCATAAATTTTTTCATAAATTTTTTTGTATTTGTCAGTATCATATAAAATTTTGGTCTTAATTAAAGTCACAAATTCTGAAATATCCTTACTTCTATCAAAAGAGGTTAGAGGATGTGTTCTGTTTCTATCGGAACCACCTTCTGTATAGGCTCCTGATTTTTGACTGAGTAAATCATTTGTACAAAATACAAATATCATCATAAATAAAAAGTAATTTTGTTTCATAATTATATTTTTAAGGATTTTTGTAGCTAACAAGTTCTAAGGTTATTTCTTTTAATTGAATTTTTAATATTCCGTCTGTTACATTGTAAAAAATAAAATATTTTTTGTTAGCGTTCTCAGATTGAAAATTATTGAAAAGTAGGTCAACATTTTTATGCGTAGAATTTCTAATAACCAAACTATCATAATTATATGGAAATCCAATTGAAATTGGAGCAATTGTAAATCGCCCATAACTTAAAGAAAGAAACATTTCCGCATTACCAGGTCTAACTAAATCTATTCCAAAGATGATGGCATCTGGATAGGTTAAACTAGTAAAAGTTTGTCTATATACCTCGCAGTTGGTTCCATAATAACAATGAGGATTTTGGTCTTGATTAAAATAATGCCAATAATTTTGTTTCCAACCTTGCCCATAAAAAACATGTGTATCTAAAGTAATACTATCAATAAATGTAAGCTCTGCAAAACTATGATATGGAATTTTTAATCGATCTACTTCTTTTACATTGCTTACATTAGGCTTACCATCATTGGTACAGGGTGGTTCTTTAACACAACTTAAGCAAAGGACAACTATTGTAAAAATAAGCATATAAAATTTATGCATGGTTTTTATGTTTTAAGTGGTTATGAAATCTTTGAGTTTTTTTTGTTAAATCGAAGATAATAAATTGAATTTGAGAATACCTACTAATGGCAGTAAAAAATGTGTAACTGGTCGGTATTAATTATTAAGAGGTAGATTGGGTGTCAAGGTTTAGGTGATTTTTTAATTGTTCATACGTTTAAGGTTTATAGTGATTTACACTTTAGCGTAAATATTTTTCTTGTCTAGGCTCTAGATTCTGAAATCTTCACACGCGTTTCCATTTATCGTTTAAGAGGTTAAAATTTAAATATACTTTAACGCTGTTCTAGGGTTGTCATCATGGTCCCTATCATTGTTCCAGCCGTAGCCTGCTGTGCGCAATAAATCGAGCGCGGTGCAGTAGTTTACTAGTTCTATAGCACGTAACATTTGCGTTTCTTGCCCCCAACCAGTTATTGTGGTAGACTTTTTAAACCAATCATTATTCATAGGGTTATCTGCTATTTTTATTTTTTTTGTTTTTTCGTTTAATCGCATATATATTCAGGGGATAAAGTTTAAGAATGCTGAAAAAAAATTAGTTCCACATTTCTTATCTAAATTTTTCCCTAGAATCACGATTCTCGTATCCCACCTCCAGATTCTAGATTCTAAAATATTCTATTATATTTGGCCAAAACATTCTATTTAAGTGAAATACTTTTTAATTGCGGGAGAAGCCAGCGGAGATTTGCTGGGTGCTAGTTTAATGGAAGGCATTTTGGCCAAAGACCCGGCCGCAGAGTTTGCCTTTTGGGGTGGCGATAAAATGGCGGCAGTGGCACCAGGCTTGCTTCAGCATTTTAAAGATATTACCATTATGGGTTTTGTAGAAGTGCTATTAAACATAAGAACGATACAAGCCAATATGAGGCGCTGTGAAACACAATTTTCGGCCTATCAGCCAGATGTTCTTATCTTAATTGATTACCCCGGCTTTAACATGAGAATGGCTAAAGCTGCGCGCAAATACAATATCAAAACTTGCTACTTTATTGCCCCAAAAATTTGGGCTTGGAACGAAAAAAGAGGCAAACAATTAGAGGCAAATATTGATTTATTGCTGCTTATTTTTCCGTTCGAAAGCGAGTATTTTAAAAAGTGGAAAGTAAACGCAAAATACATTGGCAATCCGCTGTACGACCAAATTAGTACCTTTCAAAAATCTGCCCATTTTAGGGTCGAACACAAGCTAGAAAATAAACCCATTATTGCTTTGTTGCCGGGAAGTAGAAAGCAGGAAGTAAAACGCATGTTACCCAATATGCTTTTGTTGGCTCAGGCCTACCCACAGTATCAATTTATTATTGCGGGTTCGCCCAGTTTAGGTGAAGCCTATTACCAACAGTTTTTAAGTCAACAACAGGCCATTATTATATTTGACGAAACCCGCAATATTTTGGCACATAGCGAAGCTGCAGTAGTTTGCAGCGGCACTGCTTCGCTAGAAACAGCCTTTATGAATACGCCCCATGTGTGCGTATACGCTGCTCAGCCATTAACTTACTTTATTGCCTCTCTTTTGGTAAAAGTTAAATGGGCATCGTTGGTTAATTTAAACCTAAATAGAGAGGCCGTTAAAGAACTTATTCAGGACCATTATACTGTAGAAAATTTAAAGCCAGCATTCGAGGCAATTTTGCCCGGTGGAGCCAAACGAGAGAAACTGTTGCAAGACTACCAAGAATTGCATCATTTGTTTCAAAATAAAAATGCCGCCCTTTTAGCCGCAGATGAAATAAACCAATTAATTAAGACTTAAAATCGAGCACATTTAAAGTGCTATCGCAAAAATCGTATTCAAATAATTGGTTACTGGCAATGATAATGGTTCGCTTTTTTAATTGGGTCTGAACCAAATTGCGGTACCATTCAATACCCTGATTATCGAGATTAGAACATGGTTCGTCTAAGAGTAAAACAGGGGTATCGGCATAAATGGCCATCACCAATTTTAAACGTTGTTTCATACCAGACGAAAAGTATTTAACGGCTTTGTTTTCTTGCTTGCCTAAACCGCAATCTTCAATCA
Organism: Bacteroidota bacterium; assembly: GCA_030699355.1. GTDB lineage: Bacteria > Bacteroidota > Bacteroidia > UKL13-3 > UKL13-3 > B1. The sequence continues at coordinate 6,363 of JAUYMZ010000098.1, forward strand.
TTTGAGAGATACTAATGCCTGCTTGTTTGGGCATCAAACTAAAATGAAATTGAAGCATTTCTATTAAAGTAAAATCCTCTAACAAATCGAGATAAGGTGCAGCTATAGCCATTTTCCCAACCAAATCTTCTTCTTTCATTTGGGTTTGGTTCAGCCAGTAAGAAATAGCGCCTTTGGAAAAGGTTTGATAGTTAAAAATAATTTGCAACAAAGTAGATTTACCAGAGCCATTATTGCCCACTAAGGCCAAACTTTGATTGGCCAAAATGTTTAAATGTATGCCTTTAAAAACCCACTGGCGATTAAACTTTTTTCCAATATCGGCGAGTGTTATCTGCAAAATAGTGCCTTACTTTCCGTTGTTGAAACCTTTTAAAACACCTCTTTCTGAGTTGCGAATAAAATTTAAAATTTCGTCTCTTTCGAGAGAAACTGGCAGTTCTTTTTCTACCATTTCTAAAGCTTTTCCAAGGTTTCTATTGTGAATAAACAAGATGCGGTAAATGTCTTGAATCTCGTTTATTTTATCATTAGAAAAACCGTTTCTTCTTAAACCTACGGCATTCACGCCTTCATACGTTAGCGGGTATCTGCCAGCTTTAACAAAAGGTGGCACGTCTTTACTTACCATGCTACCGCCTTCTATCATTACATTTCTGCCTACAATACCAAATTGGTGTATGGCAGATAAGCCGCCAATGCGGGCAAAATCTTGAATGGTAACATGCCCAGCCACTTGCACGCCATTGGCAATAATTACCTGATTACCTACTATACAATCGTGGGCTAAATGGGTATAAGCCATAATTAAACAGTTTGAACCAACCTCTGTTTTAAACTTATCTTTGGTTCCCCTATTGATGGTAACACACTCTCTAATGGTGGTTCCATCGCCAACAATGGCAAGGGTTTCTTCGCCATCAAATTTTAAATCTTGCGGAATGGCAGAAATAACTGCTCCAGGAAAAATCCTACAATTCTTGCCTATTCTTGCGCCAGGATATATGGTAACATTGCTACCAATCCATGTTCCTTCTCCAATTTCTACATCTTTGTGTATCATGGTAAAAGGGTCTATTGTAACGTTCTCGGCTATGCGAGCCTTGGGGTCTACTGATGCTAATTGATGTATCATTATAAATTACCCTTTTACTACTTGTGCCATTAAATCTGATTCTGCCACCAACTTATCTCCTACAAAAGCGCTTCCCTTCATTACACAAATACCTCTGCGAATAGGGCCAATTAATTCTAATCTAAAAATAAGGGTATCGCCTGGAACCACCTTCTCTTTAAATTTAGCATTGTCTATTTTCATAAAATAGGTATTGTAATTTTCTGGGTCTTCTACTTTGGATAAAATTAAAACACCACCACATTGGGCCATGGCTTCTATAATTAAAACGCCTGGCATTACGGGGTTACCCGGAAAATGTCCTTGAAAAAACGGCTCATTAAAGGTAACATTTTTAATCCCAATAATATGATTTTGCCCCATTTCCATAATCTTGTCTACCATTAAAAATGGAAAACGATGTGGCAACATTTTTTCTATGGCGGTTGAATTGTACAAAGGCGCTTTGTTAGGTTCATACTTAGGAACCCTTACGGTGCTTCTGGTTTTCTTAATGAGGGCTTTAATCTTCTTACCAAACTCAACGTTGGCCGCATGTCCCGGACGAGCAGCCATAATTTGAGCTTTAATTGGCGTACCTATTAAGGCCAAATCTCCTATTAAATCCAATAATTTATGTCGGGCCGGCTCATTGTGAAAACGAAGGTCGACATTGTTTAAAATGCCTTCTTTTTTTACTTCAACTTTAGGCTTATTAAACATTTTAGCCAAGTTATCTAACTCGCTATCTTCTATTACTCGGTCTACAATTACAATGGCATTGTTAAGGTCGCCCCCTCTAATTAAACCGTTGTTGTAAAGCAATTCTAATTCATGTAAAAAGCAAAAAGTTCTACAGCTTGCAATGTCTGTTTCAAACTCTTTTAAGCTTGTAATGGAGGCGTGCTGCGAACCCAAAACAGGCGAGTTATAATCTACCATTACCGTTAAACGATAATCGTCTAAAGGCATCGCAATCATTTCCACATTTCTGTCGGCCTCGGTATAATATATATTTTGTGGAATATTAAAATATTCGCGTTCGGCTTCTAATTCTAAAATACCTGCATGCTTCAGGGCTTTCATAAAAAACTGAGAACTACCGTCCATAATAGGAGTTTCGCCCCCATTTATTTGCACAATACAATTATCAATTTCTAAGGCTGCTAAAGCGGCCATTACATGTTCTACCGTGGCAACCCTTGCGCCATTTTGCTCTAAAGTAGTACCTCTAGAAGTATCTACCACATTGTCTACATCCGCATCAATAAAAGGCTGCTCTGGTAAATCTACTCGTTGAAATTTAATACCATGATAATCCTGCGCAGGATTAAATGTCATGGTTACTATCTGGCCAGTATGAAGTCCTACCCCTTCTACACTTACAGATTTTTTTATCGTTGTTTGCTTCATAAATAATCCTGCAAAAAAACAAAAAGCGGGCAATTTGTTCCGCTTTTTTTTATCATTTCTCTAAATTTTATCCGTTTTTAATGGCATTTAACTCTTTTTCAAGAGCTTCTATCCTATTCAATAATTCGGGCAAACGCCTGTTAACAGCGCTAACCCGGAGGGCATCACGCAATTCTTGCACCGGCGTTCCAAACCATTTTTTATTTTCATCTTTAATTGTTGAATTCACTCCAGATTGCCCACCAAATTGGTTTCCATTGGCAATTTGGAGGTGACCCGCTATGGCAACTTGTCCGCCAATTACCAAATATTTACCCAGTTTGCTCGAACCCGCCACCCCAGATTGTCCGGCCATAACGCTGTGTTCACCTACCTCCACATTGTGTGCAATTTGAATGAGGTTATCTAATTTAACCCCTTTTCTAATGATGGTTGAACCCATTGTAGCTCTATCAATACTTGTGTTTGAACCAATTTCTACATCGTCTTCTATAACTACATTCCCTGTTTGCGGAATTTTTTTGTAAGACCTATCTGGCAAGGGCGCAAAACCAAAACCATCACTTCCAATTACGGTACTGGCATGAATAATACAATTGTCGCCAATAATGCAATCGTGGTAAATTTTAACACCCGGGTAAATAATGCAGTTTGCACCAATTTTAACATTAGCTCCTACAAAAACCTGCGGGTAAATTTTAGATTTGGCTCCAATTTGGGCACCTTTACTTATGTAAGCAAATGCTCCTACATACACTGAATCTCCCAATTGAGCACCGGCATCTACATAACTCATAGGTTCAAGCCCAACAAGTTGTGCACTTGGGTTGCTAAATTTTTCTAGTAAAAAAGTAAAGGAGGCATAAGGATCGTCTACGCGTATTAAACAAGTATGTATAGGTTTAGTGGGGGTAAAATCTTTTTTTACCAATACGGCAGATGAGCCTGTTTCATAAATATGCTCTTCATATTTTGGATTGGCCAAAAACGACAATGCGCCAGAAAAACCCTCCTCTATTTTAGCCACTGTATGTAAAGCAACCAAAGCATTTCCTTCTGCTGTACCTCCCAATAAAACGGCTAACTCTTGTGCTGTTATTTGCATATTAAATTATAATTACAACAGGTAAATTTTTATTCCTCAATCGAAGTTTACCTGCTTATCAAAGGCAATTATAATCAAATATTTGCAAATACTAATTTTTGATAAACACCATCCCACAATTTAATGCGCATTTGGAGAGAAGCCGCACTAATTTCTTCCACCTCACGCCATTTTTGTTCATCTTCACCACATAAATTTTCTACCATTTGTATCGCTAAATTACTATGGTGGTCGCCGTCTATTTCAATGTGTCGGTCTAAATAATATTTAAATTTTGTAATCTTTTCTGGAATTTTATGGTGCAAAACTTCCACCATCGCCATAAACATACTGGGAATTAAATCTTCCCTTCCGAAAGTAAAAATAGCAGCTTGTTGGTGCACGGCGCCTTTCAAAATTACCTCAAAGGTAAATTGAATAAACTCACGCGACTCTTGCGGTAAGTAGGATTGTTCTATGGCCTTCTGAACATCACCTAACTGCGCTAATTTTTGAAGAAAATGTAACATAACAGAGGTATCTGCACCCGATTGATTCATGGCATCTATGTACATTTCGAAATGACTTTTTCTAATGCCATCGATGTCTATATCCGACTCTTCGCCTACAACTATTTCATTTATTAAAAACCTAGTTTGGGCTGAACCAACTGGAAACCAAGGGACACTTGTACAAGTTAAGTGATTCTGAAGTGATTTCAATAAAGACATAAAATCCCAAACGGCACAAACATGCGATTGCATAAAAATGCAAACATCGTCTAATGACTTGATTTGATGGTATAAAGGGTGGTTTACGATTTGCTCCCTTATGGGTGCAAGGGTTCTGTTTAAAGTATCTATTCTTTCCTTGGTCATTTGCACTGCAATAGTGAAATGAAATTGGCTTAAATTTTATACAGAAAGCTGCAAAAAATCTACTTATAGTTGAATAATTATAAACAAAAAAATCATGCGTCCAACTCTTTTGGATAACATAAATAAAACTTGGTAACCGACTTACTCAAAGCCTCAATATTATACTGATCCGAAGCTTGGGTGATATCTTTGAGGCTGCCATCTTTAAACAGAATTTTTATATTAAAGCCATCCAAATTATACGCTCTGTTTTTAACAGAATCGGTGAAAACAAAATAAGAAGCTTCG
>JAUYMZ010000116.1 GCA_030699355.1 Bacteroidota bacterium
CAAAACCTTGGTTTAGGAATAAATCATACATTCTTATTTGCCGATTTTACGACATTTTTACTTGCCGAAAATGATGCATTTTTACTTGCCGATTTTACGACATTTTTATTTTCCGGTTACAGTAGGTCTCCATAATTTACAATTTCATCAACTGGTCGAGGCTGAGTATTAGTTTTACCAAGCATAAACTTAATTCTAGATGTTTTGATTGGTGTACCATCTAAACTTATTACTGCATTTATAATCACCTCACCATCAATCCCTAAATTATGATAATCTACTACATAATGGGCAATCGTTGTTGGATCAAATAGTTGTGGACCGTTGCCATCGCCAAAATCAACTGTAAACTGATAGTTTGCTGGATTGTAATAGGGTGAATTATCTGCATCTTTAAAAATAAATGATGGACTTATAAGCCAAGTAATTTTGCCGTATTTTGACTTTTCATATAAAGGTGCGGCTGTAAATATATTTCCACGAACATAGGGTTCCAATGACCTACTTGTGATATCATAAATTCTATCATTAATGGTATCAAAGGTAAAATATGCATTAGTTGTGAGCGCATCATCCACAAACTTGTAATACGATTTATCCAGAACTCCAAAAGGAATGGTATCTGTGCGCAATTGAGTTACATTCTCATAAATATTTTCATCAGTTTGAAGAGAGCTAGTGTCGTAGGCCATGTAAAAATGCTCCCAGTAAAGCATATACCAATTTTCTGAACTACTAGTATCATTTGAAATATTTGTCCAATACTTGTTGTCACTTACATGACCAGTCATATCATACAAATAATCAAGAACAGGAGTAGGTCTAGAGAGGGGTGCAAACAATCCACGCATTTGCTCATTAACTAGCTTTAACGGATTGGAGATAGGTGAAGGGGGGGGGGGGATTGGCTAAACAAATTAATTGCTGCAAATACAAATGCTAAAAGCACTAAGGGTCTTTTGTTAAATAATATTGGTTTCATATTGTAAATTTTTGAATATCAAATGTAAAAACAATCATTAATAAAAGCAAAAAAAAAATTAAAAAAACTTTCATCTATTTGAATTTAGTATTTTCACTCTTCAAATTGGTTAAATAGATTTCTTGAGCACCTAAATTAACTGTTCTTTTTTCACCCTCATTGGAATTTGTAACTGATTGTATAACATCTTCTTTGCCATTAACATTGTATGAATAGGTTAATACAAGGGCGTGACCAACTAGTGGACTAGGATTTTCACAAGACTTTAGTAATTTACCCTTAATAGTTATGGT
>JAUYMZ010000121.1 GCA_030699355.1 Bacteroidota bacterium
GTGGAGCGAAGGACCTCTTTGTATTTAATAAGATTTCCCCTTGGAGGTATCGGTTTGAACCTATATTTTTAAGCGTAAACCTACGTACGCCATTCTACCAAAGATGGGTCCCCAAATTAAGCTGGCATCAAAATAATTGCCAAAAGGATTTGGGCCATCTAAAATGGCATTGGGTTGTTGAAAGTTGAAGATGTTTTCTACACCCACATACACACTCAAATACTTTTTAAAAGATTTGGTAACTTGGGCATTCCACAACCAAAAAGCAGATGAATTATCTTGTAAGCGCAAAGCCTCTGGATTAGCGGCCGTAACAGGCAATCGCTTTTGACCAGTCCAGTTGCTGGTTACATCAAAGTTCCATTTATTTTTGGTGGTATATCCTAGGTTTAAAAACCACCTATGTTTGGCAATCATAGGTACACTGCGCAAGGCCTGTTCGTACTGCGTAATTACCTCGTACCAACGGTAGGCAAAACGTACATCAAAGCGGCGAATTGGCTGATAGTCGACCTGCACTTGAAAGCTCCTGCTATACGATTTTCCATCTAAGGCATAGAAGCTAATTTCTTGCGCATTTTTATCCTTATCAACTACTACTTGCCTATCAAAATAAGTATGGTAATAATCTACCCCAATGCTTCCGTTACGGTAATTTAATTTAAATTCATGGTTTAGGTTCAGACCGAAATTATAGGCTACTTCTGGACCAAAACCGTAGGCATTATTGGCAGAAAATGCTTGCGCAAAGCGCCAAGTTCTATTGCTAATTAAAGCGCCCATATTTTCTGCAAGGAGGTTGGCTGTTCTCCAGCCTTTGCCAGCCGCAGCCCTTATAACCGTGGTGGCCCAAGGGGCATACCTAAGGTGTAGGCGAGGTGTATATTGCCAACCAAATAAATTGTGGTGGTCTATTCTTGACCCTAAAACCGCCGTAAATGTGGCCATGTAGGTAAAGGTATATTCGGCAAAGGCTCCTTTTACCCACTCGTGGCGGTGAAAATGATAATGCGTTTTGTTATATAAATGTTCACTTACCTCATCGGTTTGACTGCTAAATCCGATTCTATAGCGGTGATTGGGATTGGTAATTATATCCTGAAAAATCAAGTTGGCATAGGTACTATTTTGGGTGCCTTGATACACATTTTTTCCAAAGTAATTATCAAAAGTTTGGCGATTGGCGTTCAGCTGCAAACCAATGCTTCGGTATTTATTGCCAGCAAATACATAGCCAATTTTTAAGGTTCCATTTAAGCGCTCGGCATCTACGAGGGTGCCATACAAAGGCATGGCGGTATCAAACCTTTTAGACTCTTCATAATTAAACTCACCACCCAACTTTTTATCCTTTACATATTGCACAGTTGCGTTTAATACAAAGCCTGTTTTGGTATCATACAACACCCTGTACAAAGCGTTTATTTGCTCGCCCAAAGGATTGTCTAAGTACCCATCTTTGTTTTGGTCCATGCGCAAATTATAGGTGCTGGCATGCAAAAACAAAGCATGCGAAAACCGTTTAGTAGGCTGCTGTGCCAATACCAAATTTGCTTCATATCGTCCGCCCTGACTACCATATGCATTGAAGTATATTTTTTCTGCGGTGGTAGGCTTGTGTAATTCTACATTAATTTGCCCCGAAATACTTTCAAAACCATTCACTACAGAGCCCGTTCCTTTGCTAACCTGGATGGAATTTATCCAAGTACCCGGAATATAATTTAAGCCATAATTGCTGGCAATACCCCTAATGCCCGGCAATTGTTCTACACTCATTTGCGTATACTGCCCTGCTAAGCCAAGCATCTGAATTTGCTTAGAGCCTGTAAGCGCATCGTTAAAGGCTACATCCACACTTGGGTTGGTTTCAAAACTCTCGGAAAGATTGCAACAAGCCGCTTTAAACAACTCCTTTTCGTTCATTATAGTAACTTTCCAAGGGTCTATAAACGATACTTCGGTAGACTTACGCTCGTAGGTTACAATGGCATCTTCAAAGTTTCTTTTGCTAATCATCATAACCTTTAGGTTATTGTTGCCATTAACCAAAATAGTATCGGTTTTAAAACCAATAGCCTGCACAATTAATCGGTTGTACGCATCCTTCACAGAAATTCTAAAAACGCCCAAGCTATCTGTGGTAACGGGCTTGGTCTCCCCCAACCAATACACAATGGCACCCGCAATGGGTTCTATTTCTCCTTTTGCGTTAGACTCTACCACTACACCTTTTAGCGTGGTGTTGGTCTGACCCAAAACTTGCAGGGAAGCCAGTAGCAGTATAAAGATGCTTAGAAATTGCCCGCGCATTAATCGTGGTGCGTATTAGGATTTTCTCTAAACAAACAACAATCTGGTAATTGTTTGTATACCTTATCTTCCGCTTTTTTAAGCTCGGTATCATGACCAACAGCTGCGATGTATTCGTGAATTTTCTCCAAAGAAACCTTAGCCGGATTATACACTACAGTCATCACTTTTGAATCAATATTCCACTCAGCCATTTTAATACCTTTTTGGTCGCAAGCTAATTCAATGCGCTCTTTGCATTGGGTGCAGTTTCCAAACACCTTAAAAGTAACCTTTTCTGTTTTCGAATTTTGAGCCCATGCAGCATGGCTAAAAAACATGCCACTTACAAACATTGCTATGATTAGTAGATTTTTCATATTACTATAATTTTACGAAGACAAAAGTAGTTAAAGCATCTATTACTTGTTTGGGTAAATTTGTTATTCAGATGTTAATATAGCTGCTGGCAGCTGGCCACTAGCTTCTGGCTTTTTGATACTTCTTCATTCGAAATTCAGTGTTTGGTGTTCGATATTTTTGGGATTTAGAGTTTCGAATTTAGCGTTTAGTTTTTATTTATCAAATTCCTATGTGCCTATAAGTTTAATAGTTTAGCCATTAATTCTGGCAAAATATTATCCATGCGGCTAAAGGCAAAGCATTTGTTTCCCAAGTCTTTTAGTGAAGCGCCAATATGGTACAGTTGATTATTATCAATTATTATAAATCGGTCGTGACTGCTGCGGTTTTCTAACAAAGTTATGGCAGGGTATTGTTGGTTATGTTTTTCTAAATCCCTTTTTAAGGCTGCGTTTAAGCGCGTATGCACCATGCAGCTCACCTGATTATTACGTTTGCTGAGGAGTAGTAGGGTGTATTCATCAACATAATTATCAATAACTACAAGGCTTTTGGTGGCTTGTTTTATTAAATCACTCACAAATACATGGGCATCAAAAAGCTGCTCTACCCTGCTCGGTAAATACATAGGGCAAATATTTTCGGTGCTTTCCTTTGCCACCCTCTAAGGTCACAAATTGTGATCTTAAAGTTTGCCACTCATCGACGGTTAACTGAAAGCAAAAGTTTTCGGGGAATCTTTCGCTATTTCGTTTTACTGATT
>JAUYMZ010000132.1 GCA_030699355.1 Bacteroidota bacterium
GGAATGATTCAAGATATACTTAGAATACCTATTTATCAAGGAGACTATAATGCAGAAGGCACAAACCCAATTTTAAATAACCATATTACTGATGTGATTATTACAGGTGAATCTCTGCCTGCTCTATTGCCTTCTGGTAGCGACTTTGATATAACTATTAAAGTCGATAGTTCACAACTTATGAGATTTTCTGCATATTTTCCTTTGATTAACCATACAGAGGAATTGGAAATAGAAATTATTTCAACACCAACTCCTTCTGAAGATTTTTTGGCGAGTGAAATCGCAAAAGCGAAACGCACAGCTAATAAGGTAAATGCCAAAGAAGTTTCAGAAAAATTAGAAGCACTTGAAGAACAATTAGAAAGTCAAAGTGGAAGTGCTGATGGAAAACTGAAAATTCAAGATGGTTTGAGAAAAGAGCTATTGAAATTGGATAGTGCTGAAAAAGCGGCTGAATGGCCAAAGGTTGAACAAGAACTTAAAGACGCTTTCTATGAATTGGAAGATTTAATAGAAAAAATAAAAAGAAATAGTCACGATGACGATTTGAATATGGATAAAGTAGAAGCCCACATTAAAGAATACAAAAAAACTATAGAGCAAGTTATCAAGGACAAAAACTCCAAAGAAGCGAAACACCTAATTAGTGAAATTGGCTCTTTAGATTTCAATTTGCGTAATGCTGTTACTGGCAACGCAATGGATGTTCAATTTTTGAAACACATTGACAGCGACTTTAATTCTTACCATTGGAAGGACCGAAACAAAGCAAGGCAATTGTGTAATCAAGGTTTACAGATGGCTACTGCTGGCAACACAAGTGGTATCAGGCAAATTCTAATTCAATTAATTGAGCTAATGCCTGAAAATGAAAGACCTGAAACACCTGAATAATGAGAACACACATTGATTACGGAATATACTTCAATAATGATTTTTGCCAAATAGCACGAATGGAAAATGGTATGCCCGTAATCAAGCGTTCTGAAACAATGAAAGAATCAATGCCTTTATGTGTTCATTTTAATAAACGAGGAGATATTCTAATTGGCGATACAGCGTTCAATGTTCTTAAGAATGACCAAACGAGAGGATTAAAGTTGTTTGAAAAGGGTAAAACAAACACTTTCAATCAGTTCACAAGAACTCTTGGCACAAATCATATTTACGAATCTTCAAATACTAGAAGAACCTATTCATCTGAAGAATTATCGGCAGAATGTTTCAAAAAGTTAAAATCCTTCGTTCAAGACGAAGATGTTAGAACTGTTGTGATTACAGTTCCTGCAAAATTTTTGAATCCACAAAATGAAGCAGTTAGAAATGCAGGAAAGTTAGCTGGTTTTGAGCAAATAGAATTGATACAAGAGCCAATAGCAGCTTTAACTGGGTTTGGACTGGGATCTAATAGCAATGGTTTTTATTTGCTGTTTGATTTTCAAAGTGAGTTTAATGTATCATTGTGCAAGTTTGAAGAAGGTATAATTTCAATTGTAGATACAGAAGGTGATAATTGGTTGGGTGATAAGAATGTAATTGAAGCTATCGTTGATGAAACTATTATCCCTTATCTGAAAGTGAACTACGCAATTGACTTTATTCTTAATGATTCTGATAAGAAGGAAGTCTTGCGTAATGCTGTAAAGTTCTATGCAGAAGAAGCAAAAGGACAACTGAACTTTAAAGAATCTCACTACATATTATCGGATTTTGGTGATTTGCCTTTTGAAGATGAAAATGGCAATGAACCAGAAATTGATATTGAATTAACTCAATCGGATTTGACTTGGATATCAAGACCTATTTACCAAAAAGCTATTGACATATCAATTGCGTTACTCAAAAGAAATAACCTAAAAGGAAAGGATTTACAGAGTATCTGTTTAGTAGGTGAAGGCACATATTCACCAATCTTACGCAGAATACTCAAAGAACAAATCACAGATAAGGTTGATACTTCTGTTGATCCAATGCCAGCAGTTGTCAAAGGTGCTGCATTATTCGCTTCCACAATCCCAGTTTCAAACGAAGTAAGAGAAAACACAAGAGATAAAACTAAAGTTCAGCTTGATATTAAATACGAAGCTAGAACAGTTGAATTGGACGAATTAGTTTGTATCAAAGTTGTAAATGACAATAAACAAGGAGAATTATCTGGAAAGATTTATGCTGAAATTGTTCGTAAAGATGGGATTTGGGCAAGTGGTAAAAAACTAATTGGCGAAAAAGCAACAATTGTAGATGTGCTTTTAGTCGAGGGACGCTCCAATTCCTTTGAAATAAATGTTTATGATGAAGCAGGTAATAAATTAGAGTGTCAACCGCACCAATTCAGTATTTTACAAGGAATTGGCGGACTTGATGGTATGCAAGTTCTACCCTATCATATTGGAATTGCAAAATATTTTGAATCAGAAAGGAAAGAACTTTTTCAACCCATAAAAGGACTGGAAAAAAACAGGCAGCTTCCTGCGACTGGTGTTATTAATGGGTTTAAAACAAAATTTGACCTAAGACCAGGAGTTTCAAGTGATTTAATTCGTTTCCCAATTTATCAAGGAGATTATAATGCAGAGGGGACAAATCCTTTATTAAACAATCACGTTTGTGATATTTTGATTTCAGGAGAAACGCTACCTGCTTTATTACCTGCTGGAAGCGATATTGATATAACTATTAAAGTTGACACTTCTCAATTGCTAACTATTACAGTAAATATACCCTATTTGAATCATACAGAAGAAGTAGAAATTGAAATAAGACAAACAGAACCAGTAACGCATAAAATAATTGATGATTTAAAAGGGGAATTGGTGATATTCTATTCAGATAATCCAGCAATGGGAAAAGATAGATTTCGATTTCTGTTGGGCGAACTTATTAGAGTTGAAAAAAATGGTGTTTCAAATGACGAGAAGTTTAAAGTTGTAGATTCAGTAAAAAAAGAAATTTTAAAATGGACATAAATCACAAAGGCATACTACCCAAAAACTTTTCAGTCAATGAAAAGTATTCTGTTATGCTTTTTATTAAGCAAGGTAGTAATGCTGAAACATACAGAGTAAAAGGTAAAGACGGTAAACTCTATTTCCTTAAACTGTTCAATTATGCAAAACTTCACCGTTCGGCTTTTGACAGTGAAAACAGCTTGCTTGAAATTGAATTTCTAAAATCAATCAAGCATCCAAACATTGTTTCATACAAAGACAGTGGAGAGCTGATTTTTGAAGGCAAGAAGTTTGGTTTTTTAGTGCTTAATTTCATAGCAGGTGAAACTTTGGCTGAAAAAATAAGCCGTGAGAAAATCGAATCCGTTTACGATTTAAAGCAAATTATTTCGGCTGTTTTAAATGGTCTAAATTATTTACACAGTTTACCCGACCCAATTATTCATAATGAAATTACACCTCAAAACATAATGCTTGATTTATCGGGCGACATTCCACAAGCTAAGATTATAGATTTTGGTTTTGCCCGTTCATTTCATCAATCGTCAAAAGCATATAACAAAGAAGGTTTGAACTTGAACTATGTAGCATCAGAATGCTTCAATAGTTTTTATTCTCCGCAATCTGATT
>JAUYMZ010000171.1 GCA_030699355.1 Bacteroidota bacterium
ATGATGGAAATTGTTTATAGGGGTGAAATAAAACGACCAATAGAAATGTTGCAATATTGGGAAGTTAATGGCTTTAAAACCCATTTAACCCGAGATAATTTATCACTCATTTTCAAAAATAAAGTAGACCTTGGGTTAGTCAATCCTGATGTTCATGTAAAATTGGCAAATTCAGAAAGAGAAGCTAAATACGCCCACGATTTGTTTGAAAAAGACTTGGATATCTACACAGGTGATTTAAAAAATCAGGCTGAAATTGATGCGTATGTAACTAACAAAAATATGCTGTGTGCTTATTATGAAGGGAGCCTGTGCGGAGCCTTACAATTTGAAATAAAAAACAAAATAGTATGGCTGGGTCATATTGTGGTTGATTCTGAATTTAGGGGAAAAGGCATAGCCAATGCCTTGGTAGAAAAATATTTAACTATGAATGAAACAGGGTTGGATACCCGATACCAATTATGGGTTATAAATAATAATGCAGCGGCTATAAATTTGTATAAAAGATTTGGCTTTGTGTATGCTGGTAAATCAACTGTATCGGCAATTAAATTATAAAAAATAAAATGAAAGAAAGAGTATTAGAAATAGTAAGTGAAATTAGGCCAGATATAGATTTTGAATCTGCCCATAATTTGATTGATGATGGACATTTAGATTCGTTTGATATTGTAAGCATTATATCAGAGTTGAATGATGAATATAATATTACCATTCGCGTTACAGAATTAAAACCAGAAAATTTTAATTCGGTGGATGCTATGATAGAATTGGTTACGAGATTACAAGCGAAATAAAATTGCCATTGATGCATACGAACCAAGTTCTTTTAATAAATGATGGTGGAGAAACCGGCTATGTAACGGCTCAAGCACTTATTGATACCGGCGCCACTTTGCTATTAATTGATAGGGTAAATGAATTACCAGCAACTTTACAATCACAATTGAATGAGGGTAAATTTGAAATGATTCATTTTGATTTTTATCAAATTGAAAACATAGAGGCTACTCTTAAACCTATTTTTGCAGAAGGTAAAATATTCGATAGTCTCATTTATGCGGCAGGAATTGGCGGAGTGAGGCCTTTGGGAATGAGTACTCCAAACTTTGTGCAACAAATGATGAATGCTAATTTTTTTGCTTTCTTAGAATGGGTGAGGGTGGTATGTAAAAAGCAAAGATTTGCGGCAGGTGGAAGTGTGGTTGCCATATCCTCTGTTAGCAGCATACGCGGCTTAAAATCGAAGATTGCATATACTGCTTCAAAAGCAGCTTTAGATGCCTCTATTAAAGGTTTAGCTGCTGAATTAGCTGATAGGAAAATACGCGTGAATTCTATACAAAAAGGATGGGTAAGAGCCGATATGCAGCATGGATTTATTCAAGATAATATGGCTTTGAATGAAAACAATGATTTAGCCAAACAGGTTTTGGGTATTATTGAATCTGATGAAATTGCCTCCTTAGTTCAATATTTAATAAGTGAGGTTTCTAAATCGATTACAGGCACCAATATTTTATTGGATGGCGGTTATACCTTATAGTTTATTACTTACATGAATTTTGAAAATAAAGTAATAGTTATTTGCGGAGCCAGTAAAGGTATTGGATTTAATTTGGCACAAACGATAGATGCCTTAGGTGGCACCATGATTTTACATGCCAGTAGTGATGAAGGTATACAAAAACTCAAAGAAACATTTAAATCCAATAAGCATGTTTTTTTTCAAGCCAATTTTGCTGAACCTACACAGTTAGAACAAGCGTGGCAAGAACAAATAGGTTCAGCCCAAAAAGTGGATGGATTTGTAAATTGCGTGGGATTACGTTCGCGCAGGCCAATTAACTTATTGAAATCAGAATTGGTGTTGGAGGTATTGTCGGCAAATTTTGTGTCGCATATAGAAATGATTCGCATTCTTACCAAGAAAAACGCTTACAATGCCGGATTAAGTATTATTGGCATTTCATCTATAGCCGCTCATAGCGGTGGAGCGGGAGTAACAGCATACGCCGCATCTAAAGCAGCCATGGAGGCTGCTACACGCTGTTTGGCTAAGGAGTTACATAAAAAACAGATTAGACTTAATACCATTGTATGTGGCCAAATACATACAGAAGCCTATGATGCATTAATGGAAACTAAGACTGATTCTGACCAAGTTTTAGAAAGACAATTTATGGGTTTGGGAAAGCCCCAAGAAGTTACAGATATTATATTATTTTTGCTCGGGGCCCAATCTCGGTTTATAACTGGAGCTTCCATTCCCGCTGATGGCGGATACCTGGTTTAAGTTTATAACAATTAAAAATTACATATATGACAGATCAAGAAAAAATTTCTCTTATTGAGGATACCTTAGAAATTGAAGCAGGCACATTAACACCAGAAACAGAATTAGCCGGTATTGAAGAGTATGATTCTATGGCAAAATTATCCCTTATTGTTTTATGTGATGAAGAGTTTGGAAAAAAACTAACGGGTGAACAAATACGCGCCTTTAAAACCGTTAGCGATATAATAACATTTCTTGCCTAACTAATATGCTTACTGTTAAGCAATATGTAAATAATCCTTATACTTCAAATACCTTTATTCTTGAAGAAGATAATGGTGCTGATGTATATTTAATAGATGCTGGGTTTACCTGTTCCATTAAAGAACTTATAGGTTCAGACAAAAAAATAAAAGGAGTGTTCTTAACGCATGCTCATTACGACCATATACATGGGATAAATGAAGTAATGAAGGCGTTTCCCGACTGTGGGATATATTGTTCTATAGACACAAAGCAAGGTTTGTATAATGAAAAGTTAAACTTGTCTTTTTACCACGAGGAACCCATTACTTTAAAAAGTGGAATGGTTACAACTTTTGGTAATAATGATAGTGTTAGGCTGTTTGAAAACTGCCATCTAAAAATACTTGAAACACCTGGGCACAACAGCGGTTCTTTGAGCTTTATAGTTTCAAACTATTTTTTTACGGGTGATTCATATATTCCAAATATACCCGTGGTAACTAAATTAAAGGGAGGGAATAAAGAAGCAAACTTGAAAAGTTTAGAATTAATTTATAGTTCTTGTTATGGAGATACCATTTTATGTCCTGGGCATGGTCCAACATTTAAAGGAGGAGCATTGGAACAGGCTATTGTAACTGATGCAAAGCGTTATAATATACCTTTTAATATTTAATTTTTTGGTATAGTGTATTCTTTTAAACTCAGTAATATTTTCTTTCAATCTTATGTGAGGCCTGAACTTTTGGAAGATTTACAACAATTATTTTTCTTTCATCCGAATCAAAAAAAATACAGAAAGCAAATAGTTTTAGCCATTGAAAAATATGGTAAACCAGAAATTAAAATGGAGGAAAATAGGGTAAGCATTTGGCTTGCTAACCTTGCCATAAACCAACAATCAATTATGGTTTTTGATAAGCTGAATCCCCATAAAATTTTAGCTGTTTTGATTTACGTTAAAGAAGGTCAATTGATAAAGATTATTCACATTGCTATTCAATCTGATTTGAATGAGATTTACCATGAAGGAGACGTGGCAGTGTTAACAGAGATTATGACAATGTTTAAAGCGATGGTTTCTAAGATGAAGGAAGTTACTTTAATACAATTTGAATATAGTAAATTGCAGATTGCAATAAATTAAAAATAAAAAATTGAAAGGTTATTAAACAATGAATAAGCCCAAAATATGGCTCTCTTCCCCACACATGGGAGGTAAAGAGCAAGAATTTGTAAAAGAAGCATTTGATACCAATTGGGTGGCACCTCTAGGTCCAAATGTGGATGGATTAGAAAAAGATTTAGAACAATATACAGGTGCTAAACAAGCAGCTGCTTTAAGCTCGGGCACATCGGCCATTCATTTGGCTTTGATTATGTTGGGTGTAAAAGCAGGTGATTATGTGTTGTGCCAAAGCTTTACCTTTAGCGCTTCTGCTAACCCAATAGCCTATCAAGGTGCTATTCCTGTATTTATAGACTCTGAGAAGGATACATGGAATATGAGTCCGGAGTATTTGGAGAAGGCGATTTTGGCCTGTATGGATGGTAGTGTAGAATCCAGAATCCAGATTCCAGATTCCAGACAAGAGATTTTAAAAGCGAGAAAACCCAAAGCCATCATTCCAGTTCATTTGTATGGTGTTCCGGCTAAGATGGATGAGATTATGGCAATTGCTGCGAAATATGATATTCCGGTGATTGAAGATGCTGCGGAGGCTTTAGGAGCCACAATAAATGGGAAGGCCTGTGGTACCTTTGGTCAGTTGGGTGTATTATCATTTAACGGCAATAAAATTATTACTACCTCTGGCGGTGGCGCTTTGATTTCGGATGATGAAGCGATGATTAAACAATCGCGCTTTTTAGCTACCCAAGCGCGCGATAACGCACCACATTACCAGCATTCGCATATTGGGTACAATTACCGCATGAGTAATATTACGGCAGGTATTGGCAGAGGACAAATGTTGGTTTTAAATGATAGGGTTGCGCAGCGCAGGTATAATTATGAGTTTTACAAAAAAGCATTGGCAGGTTACGCCGGAATTAGTTTTGTAGCAGAATTGCCTGGTGCTTTTGCAAATAGGTGGCTTACCTGTATTTTGGTTGACCCAAGTAAAACCAATGGCAAAACCCGCGAAGACATAAGAATAGCATTAGAAAAAGAAAATATTGAGTGTAGGCCTTTATGGAAGCCTATGCATTTGCAACCCGTTTTTGCCGGTGCCCCATTTTATGGTGATGGGACCTCTGAAAAGTTATTTGAAGATGGTTTGTGCTTGCCAAGTGGGTCTAATTTGACAGATGAAGATTTGAATAGGGTTGTTGATGCCATAAAAGCAGTGTTAAATTGATAGGGATAGGAGCAAATGGAACATAATATTTTTGATGAAATTGAAAGAAAGATTAAAAATGCAGGTCTAACTATATTCAGTAAGGACCATAATCGCCCTTGGGGCGGTTTCTTTGTAATAGACGAAGATCAAGCGCAATTATTTGCCAATGTGTTTTTAAATGGATTGGATGTTAGTAACATTAAAATAAGCGGCAAATTAAGTCCAAAGATTTTATTGGTTAAACCTCACACAAGATTATCGTGGCAATACCACCACAGACGCGCCGAATTGTGGCGCGTAATTGAAGGAAAGGTTGGTATTGTTAGAAGTGAGACGGATGAAGAAAAAGAGCTTCAAACATTAAATACTTTTGATGAAGTTACCCTAAAACAAGGCGAAAGACACCGCTTGGTTGGTTTAGAAGATTGGGCAATAATTGCCGAAATATGGCAACATACAGACCCAAATAATCCTTCGAATGAGGAGGATATTGTGCGGGTGCAGGATGATTATGGAAGGTGAATTTATTTTGAAATTGATTTTTAAACCATAGTTTTTTAAAAGCTATAAAGTCAATAATCTTTTTAGTTTTTTGATTCAGTTGAAAGTGATTTTTCAGGAATCATTTTATTTAAACAATTATAATTGGTTGTATGTTTAATTTGTAAAAATAATTCGATATATTCGTGTACATATAAAAATGGAAAGTCAAATTTTAAATAAAAATATTGTTGTTCTAGGGGAGTTTAAACCAGTCCAATTTGATAAATTATTTTTTATAAAGAAAAATTTATTTAAGGAAATGGATTTTCTGCCAACTTCAATTTTCTTACCTGAACTGGCAATTATAGAGACTAATAGATTCCTGATTGAAATTAATCAAAGTAAATTAACAATAACATATAAACTTTTTAATAACGATAATGAATCTTCATATCTTAATATTGAGGCTATTCTTGAGAACTCAAAAGTCAAAGCATTTGGTTTTAATTTTAAAATAGATGTTTTTTTAAATGCCAAAACTGAGTCAAAAAAATTCTTCTTTTTTAAAGAAAATTTGCTTAACAATTACTTCAATTCTGAAGATACTGCATATGGTTATTTTATAAGTAAAAATTTAGATACTGGTAGGTTAAATCTGGACATTAAACCAGTACAACTCCAAAAAGTAGGTGAAAGTAAGTTAGTTGATGCATTAGATTTTAATTTTAATTTTCATTTTGAGCACTCAGAAATTAATAGCCAAATAAAGAGATATGCCGAATTTGAAGAAATAACAAAAAAAATAATTAAAAGTTATGAGTGATTTTTTGGGAACCAAACAAGAAAACTTCCAATACCGTTTTTCAAATTCAAATTATGCCACATATGACAATACAGGTTATTTGTTAAATGATTCAAGTTTTCTACTAGCAGTAAATTATGAGGATAAAATTCAAGTTATACAAGGTGATTTATATAATTCAACAGAAATAATTTTTAATACAATTAAAGAATATCATGAAAGAGAAAAAATTTATATCACAGCAATTAAAAATTTATTAAAGCTAAGAAGATATTCAAATCTTATTTATGAATTGTCTAATGATATTATTAGTGAAGAGGAGTTTGACAATGAGTTGTCTGATAATGAGGAGGCATATTTAATCAAAGTAAACAATCATGTTGATTCAAAGGAAAAGGTTGAAACTTTATACTCGGTAATTCAAAATATAGATGAAAAGTTAACCGAAGATGACTTTATGGAAATTTTTTCAATTTCTCATACTTTTATTCATAAAAATATGACATTAGACTCTGAATTTTAACAATGACAAAGAAGTTAGTGTATAATAATTCAACAATAGAATGCGAATCAGCAGAAGTTGTTTCAAGGAAAATTGTACCGAGTTCGTTTATTGAGCTTCAAAATATTGGAAAATGTTTTTCATATAAATGTTATCGAAATAGTGAGGCAACAATAAAAAAAGAAATTTGCCCTAAGATTTCTCGAGTTAATCAATATTCAAAATTAGATTTGGAGTCAAAACTTGAATGTGAGAATTTATTTGTTGCAGTGCGGAAAAATAAACCCTATAAATACGATTTGAAAAATCATTCAGGAAGGCACAAAGCACAGACTTTTATTACAGATGCTTTTACATTTGCGAAAATCACAATTCAGTTTTCCAATATCCCAAAATTAACCCCAGAGCAAGTTGTAAAATTTATAGAAGATAATTAATAATTTTAGCATTAATGGAGGATTTTCTTGACTTTGATTTTTGTTTTATTAAATCAAAAAATTCCTTTTAATGTAATCATATGAAAAATCCCAGACAATAGTTTGGGATTTTTTTTTTAATATCGCAGGTAGCCGTTCTCGCGGAGGACACAGAATAAACGCAGGATTCACGGAATTTTTAATATGATAAACATGAAAAATTATTTGTTGGCTTTTATGGTATTGCTTTCGGCAGGTATAAAGGCCCAAACGCCGAATATAGCGAGTGATGATATTTCGTATGAATTGCTGCAGGATTGTGAGATACAACTGGGACGCTTATCGAATAGTTTTCATTTGGCTATAAAACCCTTGCAAAGGGGACAAGTGTTGCGCTATTTGGATGAGGTGAAGGGGCAGGATAGCACTTCGAGGTATATGCAAGGTTCGCTTCGGTTTTTGGAGCGGGATAATGCTTTATTGCGGGATACACATGTGTTTGAAAGCAAGCGCAAAGTGTGGTTTCCGAACAATATTAATTTGTTTGCTTTAAAAAACGAAAATTATAGTTTGGTCGTAAATCCCGTTTTTAATATTGGTTTTGGTTCAGACCGAATAAGTACGAACAACTTTAGCTATAATACCCGGGGGGTGGAGATTTATGGCACTGTTTTTAAGAAGATTGGTTTTTACTCGTATACCACGGATAATATTGTTATGCCTTTAAATTATGTAAAGGAATATGTGGGGATGCAAAGGGTTTTTCCAACGGCTAATTTAACGAAGCCATTGGATAATGGGGGGTATGGTTTTTTGCAATCTAGGGGTTATGTAAGTTATGCGCCTATACAGCCGCTTAGTTTTCAGTTTGGGCACGATAGGCAGTTTATTGGAGATGGGGTGCGCTCTTTTATTATGAGTGATTTTGGTAGGGAGTTTTTGTTTGCAAAGGCCAATTTTAACCATAAGAAAGTTAACTTTATGTTTTTGGGCGGACAAATGATTAATCAGTTTGGTAGGTTTTATAATGTGGCGGCAGAGAAAAAGTATATAGCCACGCACCACTTATCTTTAAACTTGGGTAAAAAGTTTAATATAGGTTTGTTTGAAACCATTGTGTTTAGCCGCACAGATTCTAATGGTGTAAATGCGGGCTACGATTTTAGTTATGCCAATCCTTTGGCTTTTTACCGGGTGGTAGAGCATGGATTAAACAGTCATGATAATGCCATGTTGGGTATTAATTACAAATATTTTCCCATAAAAAAAGTGATGTTATATGGGCAATTTGTATTGGATGAGTTTAAGTTGAATGAGGTATTGGCGAGAACGGGATGGTATGCCAATAAATATGCTTTGCAAGTGGGGGTGAAGGTAGTGAGTCCGTTTAAATTGGATGGTTTAAGCTTGCGGTTTGAGTACAATAGGATTAGGCCATATACCTTTATGCATTTTAACAGGGCTCAGAGTTTGGTGCATAATAATATACCTTTGAGTCACCCATTGGGGGCCAATTTTGAGGAATTTATTTTTGTGGCGCGGTATGCGTTGAATAGCAAATTAGTTGTGAGTGTAAATGCCATGTATTATAAAAAAGGCTATGACAAAGGCAATAAAAATTATGGGGGAGATATTGCGAATAAAGAATATTTGTCGGCAGTGAGTATATACGGCAATTATATTGGTCAGGGCCAATTGGCCAGTGTACATTTTGTAGAGACCCATGTGGCGTATGCGTTGCTGCATAATTTGTTTGTGGATGTATCTGTATTGTATCGGAATTCGGTTTCGGATAGCAGTAAATACCATTATGGTACGCAGGCTATTAGTTTGGGGTTGCGGTATAATATTGGGAGGAGTAATTTTATGATGCTGTGAGGGATTTCACGCAGATTACTCAGATTCAAGCTGATTTCGGTGAGGGGTATTTGAAAAAATAAAAAATAAATCTGCGACATCTCCTAAAATCTGAGTAATCTGCGTGAAATTGCACTCTTACTAGGAAAAGCACTTTATTTGTAAAAAAAATCTGAACTTGAACGATATAACATTTACGGTAATTGGCAATGGCCATATTGGGAAGCGGCACGCAGCAATAATTAGTGGGATAGAAGCGAGAGGCGAGAAGCGAGAAAGAATCCAGAATCTAGAATCCAGAATCCAGACAGAAGCAGGCCAGGAGCCAGAAGCCAGAAGCCAGGAGCTATTGACAGCCATTTGCACCCCAAACTACCTTCACTGCCAGCAAGCGATTGAGGCGATGCGCGCGGGGCACGATGTGATTATTGAGAAGCCTATGGGGTTAAAGGGGGCGGAGTGTAGGGAGGTAATTAAAGTGGCGAAGGAGTTGGATAGAAAGGTTTTTTGCGTGATGCAGAATAGGTTTTCACCACCGAGTAAATGGTTGAAAGAATTGATAGGTTCAGGCCGATTGGGGAAGATATACCAGGTGCAGGTAAATTGCTTTTGGAACCGCAATGAAGACTATTACAAGCAGAGCAAATGGAAAGGCAAATTGGCTATGGATGGCGGGACTTTATACACGCAGTTTAGCCATTTTATAGATACTTTGTTTTGGTTGTTTGGGGATATTGAGCCCGTAGGGGCGCAGTTTTTTAATTTTAATCATCCGTATATTGAGTTTGAGGATAGCGGGGTTGTGCAATTTCAATCTCACGCAGATTTCGGAGATAGGAAAAAGATTTTAGGGGATGAAAGGCAATCATTTGTGGGTCAAATAAATTATAGTACATCTGCGTATCAGCAGAATTTGGAGAGTAGCATTACTATTTTGGGTGAGCATGGTACTGTAAAAGTGGGAGGGCAGTATATGGAGAAGATATTGGCTTGTAATGTGAAAGATTATGAGATGCCGATATTGGCGGAAACCCAGCCGCCTAATGATTATGGTACGTATAAGGGGAGTGCGAGTAATCATGTGTATGTGTATGAGAATGTTTTGGATGTATTGGCGGGGAAGGCAGAGATTGCTTGCACGGCGGAGGAAGGCTTGAAAGTGGTGGAGTTTATAGAGAAAGTGTATGCGTTTCGCGCAGATTTCGCTGATTAAAAAATCTGAGAAATCTCCTAAAATCCAAAGAATCTGCGTGAAAATAAAAAGATAAAAATGAAGAAATACTATTCCCATGAAACCACAGTTATTGATGAACCATGTGAGATTGGTTCAGGCACTAAGATTTGGCATTTTAGCCATATTATGCCGAACTGTGTTATTGGCGAAGACTGCAATATTGGTCAGAACGTGGTGGTGTCGCCTGGGGTGGTATTGGGCCGGAATGTGAAAGTCCAAAACAACGTGAGCATATACACCGGCGTAATTTGCGAAGACGACGTGTTTTTAGGTCCGAGTATGGTATTTACGAATGTGATAAACCCCCGCAGTGCTGTTTCGAGGAAAGACGCATTTAGGCAGACCTTGGTGCGAAAAGGTGCGAGTATTGGGGCGAATGCCACGATAGTTTGCGGCAATGAAATTGGACAATACGCTATGGTTGGCGCCGGGGCGGTAATTACCAAACCCGTTTTGCCTTACGCCTTAGTGGTAGGGAACCCTGCGAGGCAGATTGGTTGGGTGAGTGAGTATGGGAATAGGTTAGCGTTTGATGAGGAAGGTTTTGCGGTATGTGAGGAATCTGGAGATAAATACAGGATACTGGATAATGTTGTTGATAAGATAGTGTAAATCTCACGCAGATTTTAGAGATTTGTGGAGATTATGGAGATTAATGATTTAACTTATGCTGTGAGAGGTTGTTTATTTAAGGTGCATACTCAATTGGGGCCTGGCTTATTGGAGAGTATTTATGAAGAAGCGCTAACTTGCGAATTAGATTTAGCAAAAATACCCTTTAAAACACAGCCCCTTTATCCTGTTTTTTATAATGAGATTAAGCTAAAAAAGGAATTTAGGTTAGATTTGGTGGTGGACAATCAACTTATTTTGGAGCTTAAATCGGTTGAGAATTTAGCTCCTGTGCATGCAAAACAACTATTAACCTATTTGAAAATAACAAAACTAAAAATTGGATTACTCGTAAACTTCAATGTAGACAATATGCAGCAAGGTATTCAAAGAATAGTAAATAAATTATAATCTGTGTAAATCTGCTAAAATCTCTTAAATCAGCGTGAAATTATCATGAAAATACAAATGGTAGATTTACATAATCAATATGTAAAAATAAAGAACGAGATAGATTCCAATATACAGGAAGTAATAAACAATACCCAATTTATTAAAGGGCCGCAGATTAAACAATTTGAGGAGGCATTAGCAAAAGAGTTGGAGGTAAAACACGTTATAGCCTGCGCCAACGGCACCGATGCCTTGCAAATAGCTATGATGGCACTAGATTTAAAACCCGGCGATGAAATTATATTACCGGTTTTTACCTACGTAGCCACCGCCGAAGTGATTGCCCTATTAGGCCTAACACCCGTAATGGTAGACGTAGACCCCAATACCTTTTGCATTGATGTAAATTTGATAGCATCTAAAATTTCGGTTCGAACCAAAGCCATAGTGCCCGTGCATTTATTTGGGCAATGCGCTAATATGGATGCCATTATGGAGATTGCGAATAAGCATAATTTGTTTGTGATTGAAGATACGGCGCAGGCAATTGGAGCTTTGTATAGAAGCGAGAGGCGAGAAGCGAGAGACGAGAAAGAATCCAGAGTCCAGAATCCAGAATCCAGACAGGAAATTGGGGAGGCCGACGGCCTCCTTGATGCTCAAGGTCTCGATTCTCGCCTCTCGTCTCTCGATTCTAAAACAAACAATCTGGACTCTCCCGAATTGCTCGGGACAGGTGGATTCTGGACTCTGGATTCTAAATCAGCTGGTACAATAGGACACATAGGAACCACCAGTTTTTTTCCTAGCAAGAATCTTGGTTGCTACGGAGACGGTGGCGCTTTGATGACGAATGATGATGAGTTGGCCAAGAAGATTAGGATGATTTGTAATCATGGTCAAAGTGTGCAGTATGTGCATGATATAATTGGTGTAAATTCGAGGTTGGATTCCATTCAGGCAGCGGTGTTGAATGCGAAGTTGCCTCATTTAAAAAGTTATACCGCCGCCCGCAACGAAGCGGCGAGTTGGTATGATGAGATGTTGAGTGGGCATCCCAATATTATTATTCCAAAGCGCAATCCTAATTCTACCCATGTATTTCATCAATACACAATAAGAATTCAGGATAAAAATGCCAGCAGCCAGGAGCCAGCAGCTAGGAGCCTGCAACGTGATCAATTAAGAAAATTACTCTCAGAAAAAGGTATACCGAGTATGGTTTATTATCCCATTGAGTTGCATAAGCAAAAGGCCTTTGAAAAATATTGGGACGGTGTGGAGCGGTTTCCAGTATCAGAAGAATTGGTTCAGACCGTATTATCTTTACCCATGCATACCGAGATGACGCGGGAAATGGTGGGGTATGTTTGTGAAACGCTGGTTGGAATTATGAATGATGAATTATGAATTATGAATGCGAAGAATTTTCACGCAGATTTTGGGGATTTAAGCGGATTTCGCTGAGGGGTATTTGAAAAAATAAATCTGCGACATCTGCTTAAATCTCCAAAATCTGCGTGATATTCTTAACTCTTAATAATTCATTCCTCATTCATAAATAATTGTTTTACCTAAATGTTGTAATATTTTATTACATTTACCGCACAAATAGCTAATTTACCTCAACTTATGACATTACAAAAAGCAGGAAGTTTATGGCTGGTAGAACATTTTAAATTGAGTCATTATCAAATAACTCATCGGTCGTACATTGGCACGAGGGATAAGATAGAGTTGGCTCAAGGCGGCAGCATAGAGCAAACTTATGGACCAAAGTATGCTCCTAAAATGAATAGCGTGTTGAGTCATATTGAATTCATGTTAAAATATGATGATTTAAATCTTGACCTTTTGGCGGCAGTATTTTATAAGATGGAAGAGCAAGAACTTCTCGAGTATATTTACGAAAGCCCAAGTGGACGTTATTCAAGAAGAATAGGTTATTTATATGAATGGTTAACCAACAAAAAGCTAAAAATTAAAGAGGAATTTCAAGGTAATTATGTCGATTTAATTGATT